>JAEWBD010000130.1 GCA_023391315.1 Bacteroidota bacterium
TTAATTATGAAAATAGTTGTAGTAGGTACAGGATATGTTGGACTTGTAACCGGTGCATGCCTTGCGGAAGTAGGCACCGAAGTTATTTGCATAGATGTAAACAAAGAAAAGATAACCAACCTCCAAAAAGGCATTCTGCCCATTTATGAACCCGGCCTGGATGTAATTGTAGAAAGAAATTATAAAAAAGGAAGATTGCGCTTTAGTACAGATATTGAAGAAGCTATTAAAGGCGCACAAATTGCATTCATTGCAGTAGGCACACCGCCGGGGGAAGATGGCAGTGCCGACCTTAAATATGTATTGCAGGTCGCCGGCCAGGTGGGCACATATATGGATGGTTATTTAATTGTTGTAACTAAAAGTACCGTACCTGTAGGCACAGCATCCAAAGTAAAGCAAACTATAAAAGCGGCCCTTGAAAAACGCAATGCTGCCCTTGAGTTTGATGTGGCATCCAATCCGGAGTTTTTAAAAGAAGGTGCTGCTGTTGATGACTTTTTAAAACCAGACCGGATTGTTATTGGCGTTGAAAATGAAAAAGCAAAATCCTTACTTCGCCAGTTATATGAGCCATTCGTTTTAAATGGCCATCCTGTTTTATTCATGGATATTCCGTCGGCTGAAATGACGAAGTATGCAGCCAATGCCATGCTCGCAACAAAAATTTCTTTCATGAATGAAATTGCCAACCTTTGTGAACGTGTTGGCGCCAATGTGAACGAGGTGCGCAATGGCATTGGTTCAGACCCGCGTATTGGCAACCGCTTTATTTATCCGGGCATCGGTTATGGTGGTTCCTGTTTTCCAAAAGATGTAAAAGCATTAATACGCACAGCCCGTGCCTATGAATATAACATGCGCATTCTTCAATCGGTGGAAGATGTAAATGATGATCAGAAAAAGGTAATGTTTGAAAAAATTAAAAAGCATTACAACGGAGATATTGCCGGTAAAACATTTTGTATCTGGGGCCTTTCATTCAAACCTCAAACAGACGATATGCGTGAAGCGCCTTCGCTTGTTTTAATAGATGCCTTGCATGAAGCCGGTGCCAAGGTACAGGCATATGATCCGGTTGCCATGAAAGAGGCAGAGCATTTGTTACATGGCAAAGCTTCTTTAAAGAAAGACGAAACAGCCGCAGCTGAAAATGCAGATGCGATTATTCTGGTAACGGAATGGCCTGAATTCCGCCTGCCGGATTGGGATTCAATTATAAAGAAAATGAAAGGCAGGGTTATGTTTGACGGCCGTAATATTTACAACAACGAAGAAATGAAAAGGCTCGGCTTTATTTATCATGGAATTGGAAGGGAGACTAAGGATTAGGCTACTCATTAAATAAGTTGTACAAATAAAAAGAGGCGGGATTATCCGCCTCTTTTTTTATTCGTTTCTTTTATTAAAACGGAAGGTCATCACCGGCATTACTCATATCATCATTACTGCCCTGCGCTGTATTATTTGCATAACTGCTGCCGTTTGATGTTTGATAGGATCTTTCCTGCGGCTGGCCTCCCGCATTTAATCCATCAGCGCGTGAACCAAGCAGTTGAACGCTTTGCACACGCAGGCTCAGCGAAGCGCCGCTTTTTCCATCATTGGTTTGATAGGTACGCACTTCAGGCGTCCCTTCTGCATACACCTGCGTTCCTTTTTTTAAATAAGGTGCAATACCTGTACGGTCGGTCCAGTAAGCGCATTCAACCCAGGTTGTTTTTTCCCTTTGTGCGCCGGTGCTATCTTTAAATTTTTCTGTATGTGCAACATTGAAGTTTATAACGTTTTTTCCATTTACCGTGTTTACTATGCAGTCTTTGCCAAGATTGCCAATTACCATTAGTTTGATCATAGCATTATTTTTTTAGTACTGTGAATGTAAGGGAATTAAAATAAATTTTCAGATTAAAAAAATCAAATATGCAGCCAAAACTGGCGCATATAAACTGTTGGAAGATCTTTATAAAAAATATTTGCGGCAGATAATTTATTCTGCCATTAAGGCTATAACAGCTTCATAAATTTCTTCTGCATTGGGTTTACTGAAATAATCGCCATCACTGCCATAAGAAGGCCTGTGTTCTTTTCCTGTTAAGGTTTTCGGAGCAGCATCCAGGTAACAGTAACCCTGCTGTTCTTCTATTACTTTATTAAACATGAAAGCAGCAGCGCCACCAGGCACGTCTTCATCAATAAAAATAATACGGTTTGTTTTTTTAAGGGATTCAACAATTGAATGTTCTGTATCAAAAGGCAATAAAGTTTGTACATCAATCACCTCGCAACTTATATTTTCCTTTTCAAGTTTTGCTGCTGCATCCATAATAATGCGCAAAACGGAACCATAAGAAACAATGGTTACATCGTCTCCTTCCTTTAGTATTTCGGGAATACCCATTGGCACCCTGAAATCGAGCAGGTTTAGAGGAAGCCTTTCTTTTAAGCGGTAACCATTTAAGCTTTCTACTACAATTGCAGGATCGTTGCTTTGCAATAAAGTGTTATACATACCTGCGGCCTGCGTCATATTGCGCGGTACACATACATACATTCCACGCAGGGAATTAATAACCATGCCCATTGGCGAACCGCTGTGCCAGATACCCTCCAGCCTGTGCCCGCGTG
This sequence comes from Bacteroidota bacterium, assembly GCA_023391315.1. Lineage (GTDB taxonomy): Bacteria > Bacteroidota > Bacteroidia > Chitinophagales > Chitinophagaceae > Parafilimonas. Next base: position 2,629 of record JAEWBD010000130.1, read on the forward strand.
TGCGTACGATAAGCGGGCAGCTCATTAAACCATTCGTTCTGTAATGCAGCGAAGCCACATCATCTGTAAGCTGTTCCAATCCATATACCAGATAATCGAGATATTGTATTTCTGCTATTGGCCGTAGGCCTCTTAATGCAAGGCCTGTGCCCTGGCCAATTATAGTCAGCTCCCTGATGCCCGTATCAAAAACCCTGTCATCGCCATACTTTAACTGCAACCCTGCGAATGCCTGGTTTACATCACCAATCAATCCAACATCTTCTCCAAATGCCACCACACGCGGATCATTGCTTAATAACTGGTCGAAATATTTATTCAATATTTCATAACCATTTGCAATGGTTGGCTTAATGCCATATTCAGGCTTGACCTCTTTTACTTTTACAGCGGCTTTTACGCCTTCATTATATAAAAAACTGCCGTAAAGGGATTTGTTTAAATCTTTTAACTGGTTATAGTAATCAAGCAAATCACTGTGGCCGGGATAATTTTCTGCAATAAGTGCAGCGGCGGCAACAGCCTTCATTACATCTTTGCGCAAAGGCTCGGTATTTTGCTGCAATTGTTTTATTAACGCCTGTAACTGCCCGTGCCTGTCTATATCATTTACCGTAATCGCCTGGATTAATTCAATTGCTTTTGCCGCCTGTTCTCTTATCGGCTGAATATATTCTTTCCATGCATTGTTACGGCTTTGCTGTACTTTCTTTTTGGCTTCAATTTCAATTTCAAATAATTCTTCGCTGGTGGCAATGCTATTTTCAATTATCCATTCGCGCATTTTCTTTACACAATCCCAGTCCCGCTCCCATTGCAAACGCTCAGGCGTTTTATACCGCTCATGGCTGCCTGATGTGGAATGACCCTGTGGCTGCGTCAATTCTTCCACATGAAAAACAGCGGGTATATGTGTTTCCCTTATTTTATTAATACCATTTTCAAATATTTCGCACAAGCCTGCATAGTCCCAGCCTTTTACAGTATAAATATCAATGCCGTTTGTATCCGGTCTTTTCTGCAAGCCTTTCAGCGCGGCTGAAATGGAGCCCTTGGTAGTTTGATTTTCTTTTGAAACAGATATGCCATATCCATCATCCCAAACAAATATGGCCAATGGTATTTGCATAACACCGGCTGCATTTACGGCTTCCCAAAAATGCCCTTCCGAAGTAGAAGCATCGCCTATGGTGCAAAAACAAATTTCATTACCATTATTGGAAAGATTCGTGAAGGGTTTTAATGTTTTACTGTTGCGGAATAATTTAGAGGCAAGTGCAAGGCCCACGCTGCGCGGCATTTGCGCTGCGGTTGGGGCCATATCCGCCGCAACATTTTTTTGTGCAGCAAGATTAACCCATTCACCATTTTCATCCGTATTAGCTGTTGCATAATGGCTCACCATTTGCCTGCCGGCGCTGAAAGGATCGTGTTCTTTGTTTGGATCAGCATACATCTGTGCAAAGAACTGCTGAATGGTTCCAATGCCTGAAGCAAACATCCAGGTTTGATCGCGGTAATATCCTGAACGAAAATCACCGGGCTGAAAAAATTTAGACAGCGCCACCTGCGCCACTTCTTTTCCATCGCCAAAAATGCCAAACTTGGCTTTACCGGTTAATACTTCTTTACGGCCAAACAAACTTGTTTCGCGGCTTTCAACAACAATGCGGTAATCTTCGAGCACCGCATTGCGAAAGCCTTCATACGAAAGCATGTCTTCCGGTAGGGTATGTGCGGCAAAGTTGTCCATGCGGCAAATGTAAGTATTATGAGTTTAACGTTTTACGCCAGGCTTGCCCTGTTCATTGCGGTGCTTTGGCCTGCGTAATACGGTATCTGTAATTGAAGGCGCTGTAAAGAAACTATCATTATTGTTTTTACCAAAAAGCTTATCAAAATCCCGTGTATAGGAAATGCTGATGCCCTGTCTTGTAACACGGCCTATCGTACCCGTGTTGGTGGCGCCAAGGCTGCTGTGGTTAAAAACAATGGCCCGCAGCTTTCTATCCCTGGAAAGAATAATCTGAACTGAAATATCCGGCAGCCATTGTAAATTATTATTGGTTGCAGTAGCTGCTGCTGCGCCGCTTACATTAAAATCGAGATCACCGCCAAACGTTATTATAAGCTTGTTATTTAAAAGGCTTTTATTAAGCTTTAATTCAACCGCAGTCCTGTCTAATGTATTGCCCGACGAAGAGGCACCATTAATGCTATAGCTGCTGTAAGTTTTAGCACCCACATCAAAATGCAAAGTACGGTCGCCGGTAAGATTATATAGCAGGTCGGAAATTTTACTGTTTAATACACTGGCAACTTTTTGCGAAATTGTATTATAGGCTGTTGACTGAACAAAGGTTTGGCTGCCTGAAATTTCTCCGTAAGGCGAAAAAGAATCAAATACAATCAGCCATGTAACCTGCTTCAGCATTTCGTTTTCATCGCTTTCCATTTTGGCAAGCAGCCTGTTGAAATTATCATTGGAACGTATGGCGCTGCCCTCGGGAAAATCAAGCCTGAATTTAATTTGCGGCTGCGTAAGCTTTCCAGCGAGGTCGGCAATCACATATACATCTCCCCTGTAACCGGATATACTTTGATCAAGAAGAAAACCTGAGTTATTTACAAGATCGCTTACAGAAACATTTTTAGCCGTATATCTCGCCGTGATATTTATAGTAGCATTGTATGGATCGCCGTTCCATTCTATACGGCTGTTTTGATCGGGCAATAATTCAAAAGGTTTTTTTACCAATGACTGAAAATTGAAATTATAATTTCCCTGTTCAATATTATAACGCCCATTCATTGATACATCGCCCGTTGCAGGCACTTTAATAAGCATTCTGCCATTGCCGGTAGCTTCAATAATATCGCCTGTCATTTCATCCAGGATTACAGACATGGTTACCTTATTGTTGGCGGTAAGATCAAGACTTATATTAAGATTGGTTATTGCCGTTGTATCTGTTTTTGGCTGCTCGCCATATTGCTTAAATACAATGAAATCAGCATCGGCACTTTTCTTACTCGTATTGGTTTGAATAAATACATGCGAAGCCTCAGTGGGCTCGCCGGAGATTGACATCTGCATATTTTCCTGCGGGCCGTTCAATATTAAATTTGCTTTACCTATAACATTGCCATAAAACAAGGGATTATCTTTTGCCTTTGTATCAAGCAGCAACAGGTTATCCGTTAACATATTAAATGCATAGCGGTTATTTTTAAAAGCCGTTTCATTCAATACACCAGTTACTTTACCGGTATTGCCGAATTTATCTTTAATAATAAAACTGCCAAAGTCGAGCCTGTCATCATAAAACACAAAATCTGCGGAAGGAATAAAATAACGTACCTGCGTATATTTTACCGTAAGTGCACCGCTGTCAAGATGCGCTTTACCTGTTAAATGCAGGTCTTTAAAACTGCCGTTAAGATGTATGGTGCCTGTTGCAAGCCCTGTAATATCATCGAATATGGTTCCGAGAAAACTGTTAAGGATCCCAATCTTTGCATGATCCAGGTGCATGGTGGTTGCAAGTGGTTTATTGGTTGAGTCTTTCAGGTCGTAAACGCCATCACTGTTCAGCACAAAATTTTCATTGTTTGATTTTATGTTGAATATAATCTTTCCAATATCAGCGTTATACTTTGTTGAAAGATCAACAAGCCCTATTGAATCATTGTTTAGCCTGAATTGTGTTAAGTGTATTTGCCCGTCGGCTATAAGTTTGGTATAAATATCCCTGAAAAAAATATTACCGTTTGCAATGCCTTCCATTAACGGGTTTGTAACAAACAACGGCATGATGTCGCCAATATCAACATCTTTCAGTTTTACTGCAAGTGCATTGGAAGTGCCGGTTTCATCGGGTACAGATTCAATGGAAATTTCCTGAAAGCCCTGCGTAAATTTCATATTCTTTGCAGAAGAAAAATTTCTTTTAATTACCACTTCGCCCTGGTTTTGAAGGTTCCATTTTTTATTATTCAAAACAAAACTTGAAGGATGGAAAGTGATGCTAACACCTTCAGGCAAAGTGCGCACATCAGCATCTAACTGCGCATCATTCAGCGTTGTGTTGGCGCTTGTGGCTATAATTACATGCGATAAATCGTTGGCAGAATTGATTGATATTTTAGTGTTTGGAAAATACATGCTGTCGCTTACATAAAATCTTCCAATATTACCAGCAAGCAACAAGCTGTCTTCATCGCCGTCGCCCGTAAACCTTGCGTCTTCCAGCGACAGGTTTTTATATTTCGCAGCGGGAACATTTATATCAAAATTAAAATGCTTCCCGTTGACGGTGGTAATGCTGCCGGTTAAAAGCACATCATTAAAACCTGAGAAATTAGAGTCGAGTATTTTGGCATAGTTTTCAAAATCACCGGTGCGGACAGCTATATTAAAATTCTGATTGCTTAATTCCGTTTTTGGCGGGTTGATAAGCGAAGGATAATAGCGGTTAAGAATAGCCTGGAAGTTTTGTGGCAGCTGCAATATTTTGTATTGCCCTTCCACTGATGCTACCATTTCCCGGCTTTCGAGCTTCAGCACTTTTACATTGTTTGAATCGAGCGCAGTAGATAAGGTTATTGAATCCAGGTACAACTGTTGGTCATTATGTTTCACAGACGCATTGAGTATTTTGGCGAAGCCAAGAAAGTCATCAATGTTATGGCCCTGAAAATTCATATCGAATAATCCTGCAACTACAACGCTGTCTTTTGATAAATTTAAAGCACGGAGATTAGCATTTACAAGGTCACCCAGGATATTAAACGACGGTGCTTCGCCATTAAGGTCTATTGCTATATTACTGGTGAAATTGAAATTAGTATCAGAAGCAATAAATTCTCCCTGGAAATTGCGTTGTTTTATCTCACCATCAAAACTTAAATTTTTATAGTTATACTCTTTAAAGGTTAAGGAACTGAAATCACCATTAAGCTTTGTGGATATTTTAGAAAGATTAAAACTTCTGCCGGAGATATTACCGTTGAAAGTAACATTACCAAGATCAGCTACAGATAAAAATTTACCCAGGTTGAATTGCGTGGTTTGAATAACACCTTTGTAAAATGGTTCTGCCTTTTGAGGGAAAGATAAAGACACGTCTGTATATACCCCGCCCAAAGCGCTGGCGAGTGTGCCTTTTGCCTTAAACTCGTTTAACGTTCCTGCAAAATTGCCAACAAACCTTACGTTACCCAACGCTGCAAGATCGGGCGAATTTATAGTTGTAATACCGGGTAATATAAAAGCAATGTCTTTGCTGTTGGTTTGTGCGTTAGCGTCATTTAATGTAATATTTATCTTACCGGGACTTGTGGTGTTTTGTATGGCGAGATCACCCGATACATAGGTGTTATTGCCATTCTTCGCAAAAAGATTTCTTACAGTAAAATCATTAACGGTACCGTTAAAAGTGCCGCCCAGCGTAAATAGCTGGTTCCACTTGGCAAGCGCCGGCGCAAAGAATGCAATGTCGTCTGAGTAAACCTGGCTGCTTTTTATACTGGCCGTCATAACAATTTTGTTTGTATAGTCGGCCATGTCTTTATTAAAATCTTTGTACTTCATTACAAAATAATTTGTAATGGTGCTTCGGTTTGTTTTCAAAAGCAGTTTTGAAAACTCCATTTTCTGCGGCGTTAATTTATATTGTGCCTGCAGCTTTCTTACACGCAAGCCGCTTCTTTCAGCAGCATTTATGTCAATGTTAGCCGTTATGGTGTCTCTAAGAAAATTAAGGTTTTTAATGGTTCCGTTAATCTTACTTACCATAAGTTTTCTTCCGTTAAAAACGCCTTCCTGTGTTATTTCGTTTCGCCATCCGGTTCCAAAAAAACAATCTGTAATATTTAAAGCTGACACACGCACACGCAAATTGCCGGGATTGAAATACATGCGTCCCGTATCTCTTAGCGTTACTTTCCCTGGTGTTTTATCAATGCCGTCGAAATTTTCAATGTTGTACGATGTTTTATCCATATCAATTGAATTGATAAGGATAAGGTTTTTGGAAATGTCAATATTATCAGCATCAACTAACAGGCTGCCGGTTTTTAAAATTGTTTTTTGCCCGCGCCACAAATCATTTTTTACATACACCACATTTTTTAAATCGAGCTTCTGAATTTTAAGCACGATATTCCTGCTTTGCCTTTTTGCTTCGCCGGGTGTAGAAAAATGATCGATCAGGAACTGATAATTCCAGGTAGAATCGCTGCGTTGCTGGTTAATAACGGCATCTTCAATACCGATATATTTCAGTTCAATATTTTTCTTAAGAAAAAACCAATCGGTTATACGCAGTTTGAGAGAACCTGCTTTTAATAAAGTGTCTTTATGCTGATCGAGAATAAAGGTATTGTTGAGGTTCATTTTATCGAACAAAGAAAAATTCACCTCTCCTATCTTCACCGTAGTTTTTAAATCGGCAGATAGTTTGGCAGCAACTTTACCGGCAATATAATTTTGAACAGGCGGTAACTGAATCAGCAGCCACATCAATAATAAGAGTGCAAAAAGACCAATTATAAAACGGAGGAGTATTTTTGGCCATAACAACAAAAATGCTATGAGCACATAAATTATAATCAGCAATAAGAGGTTTGGCCAGATATATATCCATGCAACTACTGCAATGCCTAAACCCAACAATATTTTTGAGATATTTTTAACCAAGCCGATGTGTTATGCGGGTAAAGATAAAATGAAGATTGAATTTATAATTGTTTGCCTTTTACAACGTTATTAAATTCTCTTTTCAAAAAACCTGCTATCATATTTACAACTTAAAAAATATTTTCTTTTTATATAAAAAATAACATAAGCCCCATTCCAGCGCGAAAATGCAAAGCGACGAAATGATGGAGGCAGGCAGGTCCGGCACTTTTATAATTTCCATCAGCCCGCCGCTTATGGCGGTTATGTAATCATTAAACCAGCGATGGCCCACTATTTCAAAAAACAGGTAAATAAATAAAGAGTTCATGCCAACAATCACAAAAAACCTGAGATATTTTTTGTGATCCAGCACATCTATCCACCAGTAACAAAACGCCAGGCCAAGCAAACACCAGCCAAGAGATGCCAATGTAAAAGATGATGTGGCAATGCGTTTAATAATGGGCGTTATATGCACAATATCCAGGCCATAACCAACAATCAAACATATAAATGCCCATAACACAAGCGGCTTTAATTTATTTTTTGAACTGCTTAAAAACAATTTGCCTGCCAAAGCGCCGGCAATTGTATGCACTGATGTTGGAATGCAGTTAATAGCTACCCAGCCGCCGCTATTTATTTTATTCATCAGCAACAGGTCAACATAGTTTCCAAAATTATGCTGGTCGGTAAAAGGCTGGCTAAAACCCGGCACATTGGTAAAACGGTATAAAATTTCCGTGAGCAATAAAATAAAAACACAAAAAAATATTTGTGCTTTGACGCTCCATTCAAAAATTAAGAATGTAACCAGTGTTGTAAAAGAAAGCTGCGTTAATACATCCCACAATTCAAACGATAATCCTGACTTTCTGACTGCATAATCCAGTACACCCCAAAAGAAAAGCCATGCACTGCGCTTAAGCGTTTTTTTGAATGACCTGCTCCATGTATAACCCTGCTGTTTTTGCTTTCTTAACGAATAAGCCATGGAAACGCCGGCCATAAACATAAAGCCGGGTTGAATGAGATCCCAGAAATGCAGGCCATTCCATGGGTGATGAAAGAACTGCTGCATAAAGCCGCGAAAAACGCTTCCTTCGGAAGACGCATCAAAAATATGTTCATATAAACCCGTGCTCTCAAGCGCGAGCAATACCATTATAAAGCCACGCATAAAATCCAGGGAAAGCAATCTTGATGACAAAGAGTTGTTAGAATTAACCGGCTGCATAAACGGTTTTTAAAAACTTATAAGGCCATTATTTCAGTAATAAAAAACAATAATATGAAATCGATATTAAGAAAGCTGAAATTGTTAAAATTAAAATTGCATGATTAATCTATGGATTCTTATAAAAAGTTATCTTTTATTACTTATTTCGTGTACATTTTTACAGAAACCAATAATGAATACTGTTTATTCCTGCCCGCTGCGATCAGCTTTTTATCTTATAATCTTTATAATGGTAACAGGTATTGCCTGCAAAAAAACTGATCCGGCAACGCCGGTTATCCCCGATCCTTTGCCAGGCTCCAGGCCGAATATTATATTAATTATGGGTGATGATGTTGGCTTTGAAGTGCCCGGTTTTACAGGTGGCGAATCTTACGCTACTCCAAACATAGATGCAATGGCCGAACAGGGGATGCAGTTTAGCAGGTGTTATGGAAGCCCAATGTGCTCACCTTCCCGCTTTATGCTGCTCACCGGGAAATACAATTTCAGGAATTATGGAGATAACTCATGGGCAAATTTGGAGCTGGATCAAAGAACAGTCGCCAATACACTTCAATCTGCCGGATATGCAACCTGTGCCGCCGGTAAATGGCAGCTTAACCATGGCGACACCGGGCTGGTAACTTTTGGTTTTGATAAATATTGCATAACCGATCCTTTCAAGCTTGCATCAGAAAATAATTCTCCCACATTAAGGCTTTATAAAAACCCAACTATCTATGAAAATGGCGCTTACCGCCCGGAATCTGAAATGGAAGGAAAATATTCGGAAGATATTTTTATGGATTACATGGTTGGTTTCATCGACAGCTCCAATAAAGCAAAGAAACCTTTCTTTATATACTATGCACCTAATCTCTGTCATAAACCCTTTTCGCCAACACCCGATGATCCTGAGTTTGCTGCCTGGGATCCATACAAACGGGAATCGTTTTCTGATACCATATTTTTTAAATCGATGATAAAATATTATGACAAAAATATGGGCAGGCTTTTGGCAAAATTAAAAGCAGCGGGTATTGAACAGAATACGCTGGTATTATTTATAGCCGGCGATAATGGAACAGATGATGAGATCAATTCGAAATTTCAGGGTGCATACATCAGTGGCGGTAAAGGCCACACCAAAATATCAGGCACCCATCTTGCATTTGCGGCCTACTGGCCGGGCCATATTTCCCCTTCGAAAAACGGAAACCTGGTTGACCTGGTTGATTTTCTGCCAACCATCGCAGCGGCAGCAGGCGTTGGCGTATCTCCCGGTTACGGCCCATTGGATGGTATTAGCTTTTTTGATCAGTTAATGGGAAGTAGTAACGCAGAAGCAAGACAATACAGTTATAACTGGTATGACTTAAATCAACGCGGACCGGATGCCGACCCTCCGGTTGTTTGGGCAATGGATAAAAAATATAAGCTTTATAATAATCAAACAAGCCTGATAAATTATGCAGAAGATTTCCTGGAAAAAAATCCAATACCGGAAAACGAACAAACGATTGATGAGCAAAAAGAAACAGTAACATTGCAAAGCGTTATAGACGCTTATCACAATTAATAAACAATTTTAAGAAAGAGAGAGTTTATTGCAAAATAACAATCCAATCAAACTTTCAGCCTCATACCAATTTTGTAATTAATTGCATTTTTCAATACTTTTACCGCCATTAACCTTAACCTGCTGCTCTCTATGCAAGTAACTTACTTCTAATTATCTGTTATGAAAACGACTACTGCCAAACAGGTGAGGATATTCCCACATCTTAACGGCGTTATATGGTTATTTTTAATTGTACCTGTTTTCTTAGGGATTGCAAGCTGCAATAAGCGAAACCTTTCCCCGCCTGATATTCCCGGCAACCCGGCTGACACAACTCCCACTCCTCCTGTAATATCTAAATCACGCCTGAATGTGATCTTAATCCTGGCAGATGATGTGGGCTACGAAATCCCAACCTTTTGCGGCGGTCAATCTTACCAAACGCCTAACCTTGATTTTATGGCGGCAAACGGTACACAGTTTACAAATTGTTACGGCAGTGCCTTATGTTCTCCTTCGAGGTTTATGTTATTAACCGGCAAATATAATTTCAGGAATTATACTACATGGGGCATACTGGATCAGTCTCAGCGCACTTTTGCCAACGTATTTAAACTGGCAGGTTATGCCACCTGTGCTTCCGGTAAATGGCAACTTGATGGCGGCGATAATTCAATTAAACTGTTTGGATTTGATAAATACATGGTAAATAATGCCTTTAATTTAAATAGCGGGGGAGCCGAAGAAACTGCCAATAGGTTTTATAAAAATCCGGAGATATATGAAAACGGGGGTTACTTACCAGACAGTGCAACCAATGGTAAGTTTGGCCAGGACATGTTCAGGGATTATGTATTTGATTTTATAGATAGCAATGCCAATAAAAACCCGTTTTTCGTTTATTGGGCATTAGATTTATGCCATGCCCCTTTTAGCCCTATGCCGGACGACCCTGCGTTTGCATCGTGGAATCCAAAAGGGCCGAGGAGCCTGGATGATACGCTGTATTTTCCTTCAATGGTAAATTATATGGATAAACTGATTGGGCAATTAATTGATAAAGTAAAAGCCGCCGGCATTGCAGACAGCACCGTTATTATATTTACTGCAGATAACGGCACAGCCAATATTATTCACAGCGAGGCTAATAATGTTATAGTTCCGGGAGGAAAGTCTTCACCTTTAAACATTGGTACACACATGCCGATGGTTGCTTATTGTCCCGGTTTGGTACCTGCCGGCAAAAAAGATTCTTCACTCATAAGTTTTGTCGATTTTATGGCAACTTTTGCAGATATAGCAAAAGTTTCAATACCAGCTTCTTATGGTATAACAGATGGGGTAAGCTTTGCCCCTCAATTAACAGGGCAGTCTTATATTTATAGAGACTGGGTTTTTAATCATTATCCCGGTGCCGGCAAGTTTGAGGGCGATTTAACGCATTTGCGAAGATGGATGCAAAACTCAGTTTATAAACAATACGATACAACAGAGAATCCGAAGGGCGGAAAGTTTTATAATCTTGCCGCTGATCCCTTTGAGGAACATCCGCTTATTGAATCGGAATTAACGCCTGATGAAAAAAAATTGAGCAAGAATTTTTTAAAAACGATGTCAGAGCTTCACTAATGACAATTCTGCAAAATAATTTTGATGATTTAAAAATTGTTTTACATTCGCAACGCACAAATGAAAAAATTAAGCTTAAATACAAATTGGTGGTGGCATACAAACTTTTCCAGGGGTATGTAATGCTATTGCTATTATAATAATATCAAACAGCCCCGGCAACACCGGGGCTGTTTGTTTGTAAACACATTAAAGAAAAATTATTGATACAGGAAGCGCCTATATTAAGTTATTATTACACAGGGAATGTATAATAAAAGATTTCACAAGGCCACGGAAAATAAAAATTATAAGAATGAAAAAGATCCGGATAGAAACACGCTACAAAAAAATGCTTTCAGATGTTTACACGCCTGTTGGCATATACCTGCGGTTGAGAGACCGGTTCAGAGATACCATATTGCTTGAAAGCACAGACCATCACTCGGCTGAAAATAGTTATTCCTTTATCGGCATTAATGCCATAGGTGGCATTGAAATAACCAGCTTTTCAGAAATAGAATTAAAATACCCTAATCATAAGCCTGAAAAAAAACCGCTTAATGAAACAACCAATGTACCTTCTTTATTGTGGGACTTTATGCAGCAGTTTGAATTAAACGAAACGGATGATAATAATATAAAAATTGCGCAGGGTTTATTTGGATATTGTACATATGATGCGGTTCAGTTTTTTGAAACAATAGAATTAAAAAGCAAAAAGCAAACGCCCGAAATTCCCGTAATGCGTTACAGGCTTTATCAATATGTAATCGCAATAAATCATTTTAAGGATGAGATGTATTTATGCGAGAATGTTATCAATGGCTTGCGGGGCGAAATGGATATAATAGAATCGCTCATAAGAAGCAGGGACGTGCCTGTATTTCCTTTCAAACTCCAGGCAACCGAAACAGTGAATATTTCTGATGATGATTATATGGAAATGGTGAAGAAGGGCATTAAAAGCTGCATTCGCGGTAATGTTTTTCAAATTGTTTTAAGCAGGCGGTTTCAGCAAAAATTTACAGGCGATGAGTTTAACGTGTACCGCGCATTGCGCAGCGTGAACCCATCGCCTTATTTATTTTATTTTGACTACAGCGATTATAAACTCATGGGCTCAAGCCCCGAATCGCAGTTGATAATTAAAGACGGAAAAGCCATTGTGCACCCTATTGCCGGCACATTTAAACGCACCGGCAATGCGGTAAGAGACAGTGAGCTTACTGAAGCTTTATTGGAAGATGCAAAAGAAAATGCAGAGCATACCATGCTCGTTGATCTTGCCCGCAACGATCTTAGCCGTTGCTGCAATAATGTGCATGTAAATTATTTCAGGCAGGTATATTATTACTCGCATGTTATTCACCTGGTAAGTGAGGTTATTGGCAACGTGGGCAAAGATGCAAACCCGTTTGAATTGATTGCCCTTACTTTTCCGCAGGGCACTTTAAGCGGCGCACCAAAGTATAAAGCCATGCAATTGATTGATGAATTTGAGCCCACCACCCGTGGGTATTATGCAGGTTGTATAGGGTTCATAGGATTTGACGGCACCTGCAACACGGCCATTATGATACGCACATTTTTAAGTAAGGAAAATACATTGCATTACCAGGCAGGCGCCGGTATTGTTGCCGCATCAAATCCAGAAAACGAGTTGCAGGAAGTGAATAATAAATTAGGCGCACTTAAAAAGGCAATTGAAATAGCCCAAACAATTTAATGATTATAGACCATGGTCCATGGTCAATGGACTTATTTAAAATGAAAATATTAATATTCGACAACTACGATTCATTTACTTATAATCTTGTCCATCTTGTTGAAAAAATAACGCATCAAAAAGTTGATGTATACCGCAACGACAAAATACCGCTGGAAAAAATAAAGGAATATGATAAAATCATTTTATCGCCCGGCCCCGGAATCCCGTCCGAAGCCGGTTTGCTGTTGCCTTTAATTAAAGAATATGCGCCATCAAAATCTATACTTGGTGTTTGCCTTGGGCACCAGGCAATTGCTGAAACTTTTGGCGGACAACTTACCAATCTTTCCAGTGTATTTCATGGTGTGGCAACGCCGGTGACAACAGTTAACGGCCAGCAATCAACGGTTAACAGCGCTTTGTTTAAAGGCTTATCGCAAACTTTTCCCGTTGGGCGTTATCATTCCTGGATTGTAAGCAAAGAAAATTTTCCCAAAGAGCTGGAAGTTACAGCAGAAGATGAAAACGGTTTTATAATGGGACTTCAGCATAAAACGTATGATGTGCAGGGTGTGCAGTTTCATCCTGAAAGTGTGCTTACGCCGGATGGGGAAAAGATCATGCGGAACTGGTTAAGCTCCCATCTCTGAAGCGGACTAAAATTTAGTCATCTATGTTATTAAACAAAAACGTTTAAAAATTAATTACTTTATAAATTCCTCTTTAGGGGATAGGATATGAAAAGAATTTTACAATACTTGTTTGAATACAAAACATTGCCTTACGAACAGGCAAAGGAAATCTTAATCAACATTTCAAAGGGTGCATATAACGATACAGAAGTTACGGCTTTTGTAACCGTATTTCTAATGCGCAGCATTACCATTGAAGAGCTTGAAGGCTTTCGCGATGCATTACTTGAGCTTTGTGTAAAAGTTGATTTGAACGGCCATAAAACAATAGATATTGTTGGCACCGGCGGCGATGGAAAAAACACTTTTAATATTTCAACACTCGCCTGTTTTATTGTTGCCGGCACAGGACAGAAAGTTGCCAAACATGGTAATTATGGAGCAACTTCTGTGAGCGGCGCCTCCAATGTAATGGAGCAAATAGGCTATAAATTTAAAGCCGACAATACAAAGCTGAAAGCTGAAATAGAAGAAGCCAATATTTGCTTTATGCATGCGCCTTTGTTTCATCCTGCTTTAAAAACAGTGGGGCCGCTTCGCAAAAATCTTGGTTTAAGAACTTTTTTCAATATGCTTGGCCCGATGGTTAACCCTGCTTCACCGGCGTTTCAGTTAGTAGGCGTGTATAACCTGGAAATGGCAAGAAATTATAATTATCTGTTGCAAAAAAGCGGCAGGCCTTTTACCATTATCAATGGCCTTGATGGTTATGATGAAATATCGCTTACTAACGATACAAAGGTTATAACCAATAGCGGCGAAAAAATTAAAACGCCGGTGGAACTTGGAAAAAGGTTTGTTGACGCCCGTGATATTATGGGTGGAAATACAACCGATGAGGCAGCAAAAATTTTTATGCAGATTATAAAAGGCGATGGTTCATGGGCGCAAAATGCAGTAGTGCTTGCCAATGCGGCCATGGCCCTGCAATGCACGGGCAATTATAAAAATTATAACGACGCTTATAACGCAGCGGTAGAAAGTCTTGATGGAGGAAAAGCATATTCTGCGTTACAAAAACTAATTTCGCTGCAATGAATATCCTGCAAACAATAATAGAAAAAAAGAAACTGGAGGTAGCCGAAAAAAAATCAATCATGGATATTGATTTTTTAAAATCGCTGAATAAAGATTTCAATGGCAAAGGGCTTTCTCTTAAGCAGTGTTTGTTAAACGGCCAGCCAAATATTATAGCTGAGTTTAAGAGAAAATCACCTTCAAAAGGCTGGATCAATCAACATATACACATTGGTGAAGTCGTTCCTGCTTATGAAGAGTACGGCGCTGCAGCCAGCTCAATTCTAACAGATGAAGATTTTTTTGGAGGCAACATAGAAGAACTAAAAATTGCAAGGCTTGAAGTGGATATTCCTTTATTGCGCAAAGATTTTATAATAGATGAGTTTCAGTTATATGAAGCCAAGGCTTACGGCGCAGATGTTATACTTCTTATTGCAGCCTGTTTATCAAAAGAGCAAGTGAAACAGCTTGCTGTAAAAGCCAAAGAGCTGAACCTTGAAGTATTGCTTGAGTTACATGTGGCAGAAGAGATCGGGCATATTTGTGATGAAGCAGATATTATCGGCATTAACAACCGCAGCCTCGAAACTTTTGTTACTGATATACAAACTTCAAAAGACCTGATAAAACTTTTGCCGGCAGATAAGCCTGTGATTTCTGAAAGCGGTATTTCGGATGTTGAAACAATTATAGCTTTACACAATTTTGGATTTAAAGGATTTTTAATTGGCGAAAATTTTATGAAGGCGTCAAAACCTGCGGTTGCTTTTGCTGAATTTATGAAAGCGCTTAAAAAACAGATGAAATCTGCTTTTTAAACATGCAGTAATTAATTTATTGACGAAGTTGTTTGAAGACTCAGAAGTTTAATATGAATCTTCCAACAACTGCAACATTCAGCAATAAACATGACTGAATTAAATAACCAGGCTGCCGGTAATATAAAGCGGCGGGATCATTTCAGGATTAAGGTTTGCGGGCTTACCAATATCAAACAGGTAAGCCAGCTAAACGAGATTGGAGTGGAATTCGCAGGGTTTAATTTTTACCGGCCTTCACCGAGATATGTTTATAAAAGCATGCCTTCTGCAGCTATAAAGAAAATACGCGGCAAAATAAATAAGGTGGGAATTTTTGTGGATGAAGACGTGGATGAAGTACTGCGAACCGTAGATGATTGCGGTTTATACCTGGTGCAATTGCACGGGAATGAATCGCCGCGTTATTGTGAAAAAATATCAAATTATATAACTGTTATTAAAGCATTCCGGCTGAGCAATGATGATAATGTGGAATGGAAAATAAAAGATTATTATGAAGCAGCCGATATGTTTTTATTCGATACAGAAACACCTTCATTTGGCGGCAGCGGCAAAAAATTTAACTGGCAGCTTTTAAAAGGCCTGGATATTCAAAAGCCGTTCTTTTTAGCAGGCGGCATATCGCCCGATGATGCGGATGAAATAAAAAAATTCGCTACTTATGCAACAGCAAAAGACCTGTTTGCAATTGACATCAACAGCAAATTTGAATTAATGCCCGGTGTAAAAGATATTGAACTGATAAAAGCTTTTAAAAAGCGGCTAAGCGAACCCTTGCTGCCCAATTTGTTTGAAGAAAATACCAGGCCATGATATCGATCCGCAAAGCAACAGCAGCCGATCTGCAGTCAATACTTGATATCTATAATGATATCATTCAAAATACAACGGCTGTATTTCATTACGATTTGCAAACATTGCAAATGCGGAAAGAATGGTTTGCTCAAAAACAAAAAGAAGGCTTTCCTGTGTTTGTAGCAGAAGGAAATAATGACATCGTTGGTTTCAGCACATTTGGTCAATTCAGGGCATGGCAGGCATATCAATATACGGTGGAAAATTCTGTGTATGTGAAAGCGGGGCAACGCGGTAAAGGAATTGCAAAATTATTAATGCAGCCGCTAATTGATACTGCCAGGGCAATGAACCTGCATACAATGATTGCGGGCATTACTGCTGACAATGAAGCCAGCATTGCCTTGCATAAACAATTTGGTTTTGTGGAAACAACCTGCTTAAAAGAGGTAGGCTATAAATTTGATAAATGGCTTGATTTAATTTTTATGCAGTTGATGCTGTAAAAGCTCAATAGCAATTCATCAGCCGCAGTGTTGCGACGCAACCGTGTTCAATAGCACTGCAAAAGCTGGTATCATAAAAAATATTTCTTACGATAATTAACGAGTGATGATAAACATAGTAACACCCAATAATAAAGGCACATATAAACAACCAAACATTTTTGGTTATTATGGAAATTTTGGCGGCGCTTATATTCCCGAAATGCTGCAACGTAATGTGGAGGAACTAAAGGAAAAATATTTGCAGATAATGTATGAAGATAGCTTCCAGAAAGAGTTTCAGCATTTGCTGCATGATTATGTGGGAAGGCCAACACCTTTATTTTTGGCAGAACGTTTAAGCAAACAATTCAATACAAAAATTTATTTAAAGCGGGAAGATTTAAACCATACCGGCGCGCATAAAATAAACAATGCCATTGGCCAGGTATTGCTTGCTATACGACTGGGCAAGAAAAGAATTATTGCAGAAACGGGCGCCGGGCAGCATGGCGTGGCCACCGCAACAGTTTGTGCATTAAAGGGGCTTGAATGTATTGTATATATGGGCGAAGTGGATATGGAACGTCAGCAGCCTAATGTAGCGCGTATGCGTATGCTGGGTGCAACGGTATTGCCCGCAACAAGCGGCAGCAAAACATTGAAAGATGCCACCAACGAAGCTATCCGCGACTGGATCAATAATCCTAATGATACACATTATGTGATAGGCTCTGTGGTTGGCCCTCACCCCTATCCTGATATGGTGGCGCGTTTTCAAAGCGTGATAAGTGAAGAGATAAAAAAGCAATTAAAAGAAAAAGAGGGCACTGAATTTCCAAATTATGTAGTGGCCTGTGTGGGCGGCGGCAGCAATGCAGCCGGTGCCTTTTATCATTTTTTAGATGACCTGCAGGTGCAGCTGGTGGCTGTGGAGGCTGCAGGCTGTGGCATTAACAGCGGCATGAGCGCAGCTACAACGCAGCTTGGCAAACCGGGAGTTTTGCATGGCAGCAAAAGCCTCGTAATGCAAACGCCTGATGGCCAGGTGGTAGAGCCGCACAGCATTTCTGCGGGATTGGATTATCCAGGCATTGGGCCATTACATGCACATTTATATGAAAGTGGCCGTGCAAAATTTTTAAGCGCTACTGACAAAGAATCGCTGGATGCAGCTTTCAATCTTACCAAAATGGAAGGTATTATTCCGGCGCTGGAATCTGCGCATGCATTGGCAGCGTTGGAACAGATGAAGTTTAAACCAACCGATGTTACTATAATTTGTTTAAGTGGAAGAGGTGATAAAGATTTGGCTACTTATATGAAAGCCATGGAATCAAACCAATAAATTTTCAATGGCGGCAAAGCCTTCAGCGGGTTGTAATTGCTCCCACAAAATCTTATAAATAATCTCAGCTATCGGAATTTGCACGCCGAGATTTTGATTGGTGATATGAATGCATTTACTCGCATTATAACCTTCCGCCACCATTCCTAGTTCAAGTTGGGCCGCTTTAACGGAATATCCTTTTCCGATCATATTACCCAGCATGCGGTTACGGCTGTATAAAGAATAGCAGGTTACAAGCAAATCGCCAAGATAAACAGAAGCTGAATAGTTAAGCTGAACGTCAGAAGCTTCATGTTTCACTTCGCGTAAAAACCTAACCATTTCATTGGCAGCGTTGGCTATATAAACACTTAAGAAATTATCGCCGTATTCAAGGCCGTGTGCAATACCGGCGCCCAATGCGTAAATGTTTTTTAATATAGCAGCATATTGTACGCCTAATATATCAGTGTTTGTAACTGTATTGATAAATTCTGTTTTAAAACTGACGGCAAGTTGTTTGGTTATATCTAAATCAAGCCCGGAAAAAGTAAGATAAGATAATTTTTCGGCTGCCACTTCTTCAGCATGACAAGGGCCCAGCACGGTAAAATAATTTTCCAGCGGCACATCAAAATTCTCTGCCAGGTATTCGTTCAGCAACTGGTTTTTTTCGGGCAGTATACCTTTTATAGCAGAGATTATTTTCTTTCCTGTAAACACATCTTTATTCAGGGCGCTCAAAGATTGATGTACATAAGCTGATGGAATTACCATAACCAGCACATCGCTTTTTTCAATCACATAATTGATGTTGCTGCTTAGTTGCAATAAATCTGTATTAAAGGAAGCGCTGTTTAAATAATGAGGATTATGCCTGCGTTGTGCAAGCTGGTTAATGGTATCAGTATTACGTATATACCAATAAATATTGTTGCCGTTACCGGTTAAAATTTTTGCGAGGGCCGTGGCCCAGCTTCCGCTTCCTATTACTCCAAATTGCATATCGTAAATTAGAATGTCAAAGATAGAAGCAAAACAAGCAAACAATGAATTTCACGTGTTAATCACATGTTTAAGGTATCATATAAAAAAACTGGCTCAGTTTAAAAAAAGCTGAGCCAGTCGCACAATTATTGAATAATAACAAAGAGAATAATATGGCATAATCATTCTTCAAACATCCATCAGGCGGCTTCGCTTTTCCAATGGAACTTTCTCCCGCCCCTACACCTTATGCCTCAGTCAATCTATCTATTTCTTCTCAAAACTTTTTACAAGCTGGTCTTTATTTACCACCTTAACCTTATCGCCGTTCTTAAGCGTTTTACTTACAACATCGTAAGGGCCGGTAATTACCTGTTCACCGGTTTTTAAACCGCTGTTAACTTCAATATTATTAATGTCCTGAATAGAAGTTTTTACTTCGCTCATTTTAACCTTACCATCCGGTTGCAACACAAAAACAACTTCTGCAAGATCATTGTCAGCGTTGCTGCTTACAGTGCTGCCGGTCTTATTATTTTTAGTTGAATCAGCTTTCAATACATCTTCCCTGCTTCTCGTGGTTACAGCATTCAAAGGCACTGTCAAAACATTCGTGTGTGTTTGCGTTTGAATATCGGCGCTGGCTGTCATATTTGGCCTGAAAGGAAAAGGCTGCCCTTTTATAATAAGGTCTTTATAATCGTTGGGAAGCAGGCGAATATGCACTTCATAGTTGGTTACAGAAGTGGAGGAAGAACCGGAACTGCTGGTTAAGGCAGATGTTTCCGGATTGGCTATCTTATACACCACGCCTTTGAATTTACGATTATTAAAAGCATCAATTTCAACGATGGCCGTATCGCCCAGCTTTACTTTGGGGATATCGTTTTCACCAACATCCACCTGCACTTCTATGCTGCTGAGATCGGCTATGCGCATCATTTCCGTGCCCACATTAAAACTGTTGCCCGCAACACGTTCACCTTTCTTTACGCTTAATAAACTTATAACGCCATCCATGGGCGCGGTAATGGTGGCGCGCTGCAAATCTTTATTGGCGCTGGTTAAACCTGCAAGAGCATTTTGTACACTGGCTTTATTAGCATTGATACCG
>JAEWBD010000092.1 GCA_023391315.1 Bacteroidota bacterium
TATACATAAATTAAGGCGCTGATTAGTGGGTAGTATTTCCAAATGGATTTGGCGGTATTGAAACAAATGGAGCGCCCAGCGAATTGGTTGATGCTTATGAAATGAATGACGGAACTTCATTTTCAAGAACAAATCCCGCGCAAAATTTAGAACCGTATAAAAACAGGGATCCCCGTTTCTATGCATCGATATTATATGAAGGCGCAGTATTCAGGCCGCGACCTGCAAACCTGGTGGGTATTGACCCTGTGGGTGTTTTGCAGGTTGGCACCTGGGAGAAATGGGATGCAGCTGCGAACAAAATTTCGTACGCATATGGATTGGACAGCAGAAACAGCGCAGTGTACGGCGGTGGTTATAACAATACCGGCACTTGCATGCTAAAGTTTATTGATCGAAAAACCGATATGTATGTAAATCATGCGGCTGATTTAACCTGGCGATACATCCGCTATACTGAAATCATCCTTAATTACGCAGAAGCATGTATTGGACTGGGACAGGATGATGAGGCCCGCATGTATATTAACATGATACGTAAAAGGGCCGGAATGCCTGATGTCACTGAATCTGGTGATGCATTGCTGAAGCGTTATCAAAATGAAAGACGGGTTGAAATGGTATATGAAAACCAGCGGTTTTTTGATGTGCGCAGGTGGATGATTGGGCCGGACGCTTATCATCCGATGCATGGGGTTGATGTGGTCTACAAACTAAATCCGGATCATACAACCAATACAATTCCAACTGTTACGCCGGTAGAAATTACAACCGGCAAATGGGATGACAAAGCTTACTTTATGCCAATAGCCAGAGATGAAATGAATAAGAATTCTCAATTGGTGCAAAACCCGGGTTACTACTAATAAACTTTATGTTCTTAAATAAGGCAACGTTTAAAACAAAGTGCCTGTGTTAAAAATTGTCTCATAAGCATGGTTTACAACCGGGGAGAGCTTTAGCAGCAGCTCCCCCGGGAACCATGTTCATCCTGGTATAAAAACCTGCTGCAGAAGAAATTGAATCTCCAATAAGTGTTCACTTCAAGCAAGGCGCTTAAACTATTTTATATTTTATCACAGAAAATAAACACATAACAAAGTGTACTTAAATAGAAAAATGAAATTTTTGGTTATGGCTGTCTTTTTTGTTTGTAACATAAATGCAGCAGGGCAGGCAGAATGGCAAAAAAAATATAAAGACGAAAAAGAAATTGAAGAGATGTTTACCGAACCTCCAATGTTTTATGCACCACATGCTTTTTGGTTTTGGAATGATACAATAAAAGATGAAAATCTTACAGCGTCCATGGCAGAAGAGATGATAAAACAAAGGCTTAACCCCGGCTATGCACATCCAAGAAGCTCTATGGACAGATTAAATCCAAAATACCCTTCGCTACCCTATGATCAATACCTTAAAAAACCTTGGTTCAATAGTTTTGGTAATGCATTAAAAAAAGCAAAAGACAATGGTTTTACGCTGGGCTATTGTGATGAATATGATTGGCCAAGCGGGCAAGCTGCAGGGCTTGTTTTAAAACAACATCCTGAGCTGGAAGCAAAATATCTCGACTTTAAAAGATTTGAAGTGAAAGCAAATTCAACTGTTGAATATGATTCGGTTGATTTTGCTGTAGCAGCAAAGTTGATCAACCAAAAAATTGATGCTTCATCTTTGCTATTAATTGGCGAAGGGAAAAACATTAAATGGACTGTTCCCGCCGGTAATTGGATTGTTTATACTTACACTAAAAAATTTCATCCCGGTATTGATGGCGGAAAAGTGAATTACCTCAACCCTGAATTGATGAAAGTATTTATACCTATCGTTCATGAACAATATGCAAAGCATTTCGGTAATGATATGGGCAAAAGCATTCCGGGTGTATTTGTTGACAATGAAGGAGACTATGGCTGGCAAATGGCATGGTCAGAATATTTAGCAGAGCGTTACAAAGAAATGAAAGGCCGCGATATAAGATTATGGCTGCCGCTTCTTTCAGAAAAAGATAATGCAGGCTTATATGTAAAAGCCCGTTGCGATTGGTTTGAAGTAGTATCTGATGTATATAATAAATGTTATTTCATACCTATTGTTGAGTGGCTTAAAAAGCACAACATGTATTACATCTCCAATCTGTGGGAAGAGTCGTTATTGTTACAGGCACAGGCAATGGGAGATTTTATGCAGGTTACCAGGACTGCAACCATGCCCGGAACTGACTGCCTGCTAATGAAATCGCAGGATGTGCATGATTTTAAAGAAGTGCAAACTGTAGCTGAGTTGGAAGACCGTCCATTCATGAGCGAGATAATGGGTGTAGCAGGCTGGGAACAAACCCCGGCAATGATAAAAATGACCGTAAATTCAATTACTTCTTACGGTGTTAATCATATAGTACCGCATGGAATCAATGTAAACCGTAAGCTTGAAACAAACCCCTATCCTGCAGACTGGTTTACAGAAAATCCGTATTGGCCTTACCTGCATTACTGGACAGATTTTTCAAGGCGGGCATCATTTGTAACACGCCAGACAAAATTGGTTGCAGATGTTTTATTAATCAACCCGCAGGAAAGCATCTGGGCAAATGCCGAACGCATGTTTTCAGAAGAAGCCGGCATCAATGAGGTTAATGCTGTATGGAATAAACAATCATTTCATATAGACCAGGTTTACTCGGATGCCATGCGTCAAATGAATGAAAACAATATTGATTTTTTAATTGGAGACAAACATTATTTAACGATGGGGCAATCTCATCTAATAAATAATCATTCATGTTTTACTATAAAAGATCATCATTTTTCAGCAATGGTATTGCCGCCGGTTACCATTATTTCACATGTAGCATTAGATAAAATACTGGAGTTCGCAAAACAGGGTGGTGTAGTAATTATTTTGGGAGAAACACCCAAGGGCTCACCGGAAAACGGGGCGAATGATAAGGCCATTATTCAAAAAATAATTGAGCTGAAAAAACAGCGCAACGTAGTTGACATAAGTACTGGGAAAAACAACTTGCCAAAAATGGTTGCTGTGTTAAATCAAAAATTAAAGCCACAAATTCTTTTAAAAAATTCAGGAAGGCTTTACACATCTCACAGAAAAAATGGCGTAGCTGATTTTTACTGGCTGGGTAATAATTCTGACAGCATCCGTAATTTTTCTGCATGGTTTAAAGATGGCAGCGGTGCTGCAGAAATATGGAATTGCGAAACGGGCAATATTATTCCTGTTGCTTCAGTAAAAGATAAAGGATATAATAAGATAGCATTATCACTGCAGCCTTATGAAGCTTATTGGGTGGTATTTAACCCGGATGAAAAAAAGCAAATTAAAACAACATCTGATAAGAAACCCAATAAAGAAATTGTACTCAATCAAAAATGGAGGATAAGTTATCCTGGTGTTGATACGATTTACAGAACATCCGCAAAGGCTTTCTTTTCTGATGATAAAATAATACAGGAAGAAAAAATGAAAACTGGTTTAAATGATACAGGATGGAGATACAGGTCTTTTATAACACCATCGTTACAAAAAACAATTTGGTTAAGGGCAACTGAAGTTAGCAAAGAAGATACAGGCAGTTACATTTATTGGAGAATTGTTGTGCCGGTGGGTTCGGGCAAAATAATTTTTCCTGAAAATATGCAGGGCGCATCTATATGG
>JAEWBD010000127.1 GCA_023391315.1 Bacteroidota bacterium
GTTTTGGATTATGATTAATGAACAACGCATCTAATTCGCCGTCTTTATCATAATCAAAAAAATAAGCCTGGTTACAAAACATTGAATCGTTCAGGCCGTATGCTTTTGTTTCATCTTTAAAATGCGGAATGCCATTGTTATCATTTCCTTCATTAATAAGTAGCTGAGGTATTCTTTTCATGCCATTTATCTTGCCCGAATAGCAAACAAATAAGTCAATTCTTCTATCACCATTTACATCAGCCATTGTAACGCCTGTCTTCCATGGGCCCGGCCTTCCCGTTACACCTGCGATACTCGTAATATCTTCAAACTGCATATTGCCTTTGTTCAGGTACAGCACATTCTCTGCCATATTTGCACTGAAATAAACATCCTGTAATCCATCTCCATTTACATCACCAACAGCCACGCCCCCACCGTTAAAAAAATATTCATACATTAAAACATTAGTGTTTAACCCTTCGGTTAAAGTATTAGAGAAAGTAATGTTTGTTTGCGATGGCGGAAGTAATGTGAACAGTGGTTGAACGTTTTGCGCTTTTTCTTTTTTTGTGTTGCAGCTAATATTAGTTATTACAACAATTAACATCAGCAATAATTTAAAATAAGTTCTGGATAAGACTTGAAGAATGAAAATGTTTTCTAATGAAGCAGAGGCCTGGCTCGTCATGTCGAACGATAGAGAGACATCTCTACGTGAGTTTAAACTCCAAAATAATTTAAGAGATTTCTCCTTCGTCGAAATGACGTTGAGAGAGTTTTTATGTTTTACAACCTTTTTTACTTTCATAGAAACATTTCAAACAACTTGTTTTAAACTCTCATTAACTTAAAATAATGAATACTGTAATTAAATAGCTTACGTTTCATCAGCAAATATTCGTTAAAAAAGAAATTCTTTGTTATGCAACAAAGAATTTCTCAAACTTAAAAACAACTGCTTGTATTAAAACAAATCAATAACCAGGATTTTGGGTGAGCTTGTTATTTTTATCAATTACAGATTGAGGTATTGGGAAAAGATAGTTTTTAGCGGCGTAAAATTTTCTGTCGCCGCCCCTTGCCGGAACATAATTATACTGAAGTGCACCGCCGGCACCAACCGTAATGGAAACGCCGTGCAAAGGTTTATTGAGATTAACTTCGGCGATGCGCCAGCGGATCAAATCCCAAAAACGCTTGTCTTCAAAAGCAAGCTCCACTCTTCTTTCGCGGCGAATGGCTGTACGCATCTCATCTTTACTTAAACCATCGGGCAGATTAGGCAAAGCAGACCTGTTCCTGATCTTATTTACTGCATCATATACAGAAGCATCAGGGCCGGCCACTTCATTTTGCGCTTCGGCATAATTCAGCAGCACTTCGCCAAACCTGAAGATGATATAGTTTTGATAGCTTGTATATCCACTCCAGTTGGCAGCACCAAGTACCAGTGTTTTATCGTCGAGACGTTTGCGGACATAATAACCTGTTTGTCCGGCATCATCCCTGTCAGTCAGATCAATTTCATTTTTGCTTCCTACGCCAACCCTTGTAAAAATGGTATCATTATAAAAGAAATCTCCATCGTGCACAATGCTTTGATAGAAGCGTTGCTCCCTGTGTTCATAAGGATGGGTAGGATCATATCCTGAAGTGGGATCGGTGATAACTTTACCATTGTCCATAGCATAATCATCCACCAGTTCCTGCGTCGGGTCAACGCCGCCCCAGCTTGTTTCGGCGCCGCCTGCAGTAAACGTTGGGCCTACCGTACCATCAAGATTGGCTCCTTTGCCTTGACCCGGCGGACTGTATTCCCTGTAAAAAATAGCTTCCTTGCTTTCAGCACCTTTGGTTAAAAACAATTTAGCATAATCCGGATCTAATTCATATCCTAACGCATCTATTATTTTTTTATTGCTGGCAGCAGCATCTGCAAATTTGCCTGCAAATAATTCGCACCAGCCTTTTAATGCCATGGCTGCGCCTTTGCCCACTTTACCGGAAGCAGGCATATCGGGCAAATCATTATAGGCTTCACCGCATTCTGATGTAATAAACTGCAAGGTTTCATCCGATGTATTTCTTGCATAAAATATAGAATCACCCTGCGTGTCAGCATTCAATACATCTGTAATGATGGGCACGCCGCCATACGTCATCCAGAGAACCTGGTAGAAATAGGCCCTTAGCACCCTTGCTTCTGCTATCTTCTCCGTTTTAAAATCATCTGCAAAAGCGGAAGCTGTTACTTTACTAATAAAAACATTGCATTTCCTGATGTTGGTATATTGAACAGTCCAGTCTAAAAAATTTGATACATCGCCTGAAAAACCTGCATTGGCAGGCGACTGAAGGCTTTGCTGGATATTCTGTCTCGAATTTGGCCACGGGAAACCGCAGATGGAATTGTCTGACCAGTTTTCGATGGGATCATACCAGTTATTGCCATCCGGCAGGCCCGTATAAATATCATTCAAGAAAAGATCTGCAGTACCCTGGTCTGTCCACACGTTTGCATCTGTTAAACGATCCGTGGGCGTAACATCCAGCACTTTATCGCTACAGGCTTGCAAAAAAATTATAAATGCAGATAAGGAGAGATATATTGATGTTCTTACAATTTTATTTATCATATAGCAGAAATTTAAAAATTAGAAAGTAATGTTCAGGCCTACTGTTATTACCTTTTGTTGCGGATAAAACTCGCCACCGGAATTGCTGGCTTCCGGATCAAAGTCTTTCATCTCCTTTGACCATGTAATTAAATTTTGGCCCGATGCATATACCCTTATCATTTGCAGTTTTAATCTTGACATAACGTTTGGCGGAATTGTATAACCTATTTCTGCAGATTTAAGACGCAGGTAATTTATTTTACGTAACCACCAGTCAGAGGTTTGCCTTGTGTTTGCACTTGGTTGCGGAAGTATGACCGGATAACGTGCGTCTGTATTTTCAGGCGTCCAGTAATCGAGGTTGGCAGCCAGCGCCGATGCACCATTTTCAAAAGGCCAGGCTGCCTGTCCGCTCAGATAAAAACTTCCTGCACCAGCGCCCTGGAACAATACATTCAAATCAAAACCTTTGTATGAGACAGATGGTGAAAAGCCATAGATCAATTGCGGGATAGGCGGGTTACCCATTGCTTTCAAATCATTGTTGTCAATAACATTATCGCCGTTTACATCTTCAAATTTAATTTCACCGGGACGCAACGTTGAAAATTGTGCTACAGGATATTCACTTTGATCTATGATGCCATCTTTATTCTTATCGTCACTTTCCTGGAACAATCCTAAAGCATGATAGCCATAATAAGTGTTGATTGGCCGGCCGGTTTGTCTTCTGTTAGGATTGTCATACGTTGCAGCCAGTTCATATATCTGCACATATTTGTTTTTTGCATAAGTAGCATTGGCAGTTATGCCGATGCGTAAATCAGGTGTTATGTTATAAACAGAACTAACTGATAAATCAAATCCATGATTGCTGACAGCAGCAGAGTTGGTTTGCGGCAAACCGATACCATATTCTGCCGGCACCTGGTTTTGATTGGCAATTAGAATATCATTTCTTTTTTCAAAGAAATAATCTGCTTCAAGGCTGAATAAGCCTTTAAAAATTGATAGTTCAAAACCAATGTCTGTCTTCTTTGCCTTTTCCCAGGTTATGGCAGGGTTAGCCGGCGAGGCTTCTCTTACACCCTGTGATACCGCGCCGCCAAATATACCGCTGTTTCCAATTAATGAATAAGCGCTTAAATATTGAAAAGGCAGCAGGTTTCCATTAGTAGCATACGGCAACGCACCACTTTCGCCATAAGAACCACGTATTTTCAGATTATCCAGCCAGGAAATCCCCTGCATAAATTTCTCTTCTGAAACGCGCCATCCTGCAGAAAACGCCGGAAATAATTGATAACGCTTGCCGGGCGCAAACACAAAATGCCCATCGTAACGCCCGGAGGCTTCAAACAAATATTTATCATCAAAACTATAGGCGAGCCTGAAGATGGCGCCCCTTTGCTTTAGTTCGCTTGATGAGCCATAGTTTGTGATGTCGTTGGCATTGGAACTGCCGTTGTTTAATTCAGGAATGTTTACATTAAAGTTTACACGCTTTGCACCAAAATTGGAGAACCTGGTATTACGTACTTCCAATACGACTGTTGCACCTATATTGCTTTTGCCAAAACTATTATTATAGTTGATATATCCCTGGTAAGTAAGCGCCTGTACCTGGCTGTTATAAACTTCATAAGAAGGTTTCTGCGGGCCATCAGAACCAATCTGTGAAATTGTATATGGACTGGTAGTTGTATCAGTAACAGCATAATAAGGTATAGGTGTTAACCAGGTTTTTTGAGTGCGGCCATCGGGATCATTATAGTCATAACTAAATACAGCTTTTAAACTCAGGCCTTTTACCGGTAGCTGTTGTTCAAGGCTTATTTGTGTTAACATAATTTGCCGCAGGTCTTTGGTGTAACCACTGCTGTATATATTTCCATAAGCAGTGCGGCCAATATAAGAACCCCACAAACCATTAGAGAATAATACAGGCGCTACCGGTGGTGTGCGATACACCTGGTAAAATATGCTGCCTGCAGAAATACCTGGAAAGTTTCTGTCTTCTACCCTTCCGTTTAAACCAATGCCCAGCTTTGTGCTGTTGGTAACCTGTATGTCAACATTCGATGTAAGATTATACCTTTTAAAATTAGTGGGCCCCCACATGCCATCCTGTGTTAAAAATCCAAGCGCTCCAAAAAATTTTACCTTATCTGTTCCACCCGATACAGAAAGGTTATGCGACATCATGGGTGCATTCTTATTAATAAGCGTATGCAACGGGTCATTTACAGGATATAAATCCGGGTCGGAACCATCTTTAAATTTTTGCAGTGCATAATCACCGTAAACAGGTCCCGTATTCTCATTGGCATTGGCCGCATTACGCAATGAAGCATATTCATAAGAGTTTACCATGTTTGGTAACTGCGCAGGATTTTGCCAGCCATAATAACCATTATAGGTTAATTGCGGTTTGCCGCTCGTACCGCGTTTGGTAGTAACCAATATTACTCCATTAGCCCCGGCAACGCCATAAGGTGCTACGGCGGCAGCATCTTTTAATATGGTAAAACTGGCAACACTATTCGGATCGAGTTGCTGAAAACTACGCGGCACACCATCCACAATTACCAACGGTGCGGTGTTGCCCGTGGTGCTAAAGCCACGTATTAAAATGGTTGAACCATCATAGCCGGGTTCACCACTGCCCTGCTTAAAAAGAACACCCGCCACACGGCCGCCCAATGCATTGCTGATGTTGGCAACCGGCGTGCTTTTTATTTCATCGCCTTTAAGGCTTGATACAGCAGCAGTAAGCGATGTTCTTTTTTGTGTGCCATAACCTACTACCACCACATCACTCAACATACTGTTTTCTCCTATTAACTGCACGGTTATTTCACCGCTTTCAGGTATGGCAACTTCCTGCGTTTTGAAACCGATATCGGATATTACCAATACCGCAGTTTTATCAGGTACAGAAATGGTAAAATGCCCGGTGCTGTCGCTGATGGTGCCGGTATTTTTATTTTTTACACGAATACTGGCATCGGCAACCGGCATATTCTTTTCATCTACAATAACACCCTTTACCTGTACGGGTGATTGCGCATAAGTATTTAAATATGAACAAACAAAAAAGAGCAATAAAATTCGTTTCAGGTAAAGCAGTTTAGCATAATTGAGGATAGTGATATTTCTTGGCATAAGCAAAAGATTAGTATTCAAAATAACAGTTAACCGCAAGCCTTTTAAATGGATATTTTATTTAAAAAGATGGATTATTTTTTGGTACAAAAAGCAAATGCCAATAAGTGTAAAAACTACATAATGTTATTTTATTTCATCAGGATATTGCGCTGAAACGCCTGTAAACACTAATAACTCTTATTTCTGTTTCGGTATTCTTTTGGTGAAACATTCATAAGTTTGGAAAACATTCTTGAAAAATAATATTGATCTTCTATGCCGAGGCTAAATGAGATTTCTTTGATGCTCATGTTGGTAAAAAGTAAATACTGGCAGGCCTTTTGAATTTTAAGATGGTTGAAATAATCTATGGGGGAATATCCTGTTTCATTTTTAAAGACAGTTGAAAAATGCGACACCGAAAGATTGGAAGTATCCGCCAGGTCGCATAAGGCAAGCACCTCCCCTAATCTTTGCTTCATAAGCTCTATGGCAGTAGAAACCGCATTGAGTTTATTGGTTTGTGTGCCATTAAATTTTTCTTCATATAATAAGGAAGACAGGAAATGGTAGAAAATCATATTTACATAACGCAAAGTATCGTCGCTGTACCCCCTGTCCAATTGTTCGTAGATATCTTCAAAAAGCTTTATCCTGTTTTCATTATATGCGAGGTATGGTTTATAATCTTTTGAATGCTTTATTATGAGTTCAACAATATATTTGGCAAGCGTGCCGTTAAAATGCACCCAGTAAATTGTCCATGCGTCTTCTTCATCAGCGGCATAAATATGCGGTTCATTGGCCGGGATGGTTATATATTGAGAAGGCTCGATCAGTATTTGTTTACCATTTATCTCCACCCAGCCATATCCTTCCACACAATAAATAAGAATATGCTGGTTGATGCCCTTTTCCCGCTCTACATAATGGTGAATAGCCTTTGGATAATAACCTATATCTGTAATATATATACCTTTTGTTAGTGGATCCTTTGTTAGAAAATCAGAAACAATCTTCCTTGGCAGCACAATCATTTGCTGGCCCTTGAACCCATGTTTTATTCTTTCGTTTTTAGTTTTCATATTGCTGAATCATAAAAAAAGCAACCGTTAAATAATCCATCATTATCATAAAATTCACTATTTTTTTTTTATTAATAACATCGAATTTCGGCCTACATCAATGCCTCTTAATTGCTGCCATTAACAGTAACGGTTAAACCTTAAAATAAATTTCTTTCTATATGAATGTAGAAGCCTGGGTTGAGAAAATTTTTATTCCTACGTATGAGGCGGGCAAGCCTGAAAAGAACCCGATGTTTTTAGAGAAACGTGTGTACCAGGGCAGCAGCGGCGTGGTTTATCCACATCCGGTTATTGAAAGCATCAGCAATGAAAAGATTGATAAAGAATATGAAGCTGTGTTTATAGAAAACAACTATTTAAAGATCATGATACTGCCTGAGCTCGGCGGGCGCATTCAACGGGCTTATGATAAAGTGAAACAACGTGATTTTGTTTACTATAACCAGGTTATAAAACCGGCATTGGTGGGGCTTGCAGGCCCGTGGATATCCGGCGGTATTGAATTTAACTGGCCGCAACACCACAGGCCAAGCACATTCAGCGCTGTTGATTTCACTATTGAAGCATTTGAAGACGGCAGCAAAACAGTTTGGGTAAGTGAAACAGAAATGATGTTTCGCACAAAGGGCATGGCAGGCTTCACTTTATATCCGGATAAAGCATATTTAGAAATAAAGGGCAGGTTATTTAACGGCACTTCCTTACCACAAACATTTTTATGGTGGGCCAACCCAGCGGTGAAAGTGAACGACGATTATCAATCTATTTTTCCGCCGGATGTATATGCTGTGTTCGATCACGGCAAACGCGATGTAAGCGATTTTCCTATCGCAACAGGCACTTATTATAAAGTAAATTATGCACCGGGCACTGATATTTCAAAATACAAAAACATTCCTGTTCCCACATCTTATATGGCCATTCAATCGCAATATGATTTTATGGGTTGTTATGAAAATGATACTCAGGCTGGCATGCTGCATGTAGCCGATCACCATATATCGCCGGGCAAAAAACAATGGACATGGGGCAACGGTGATTTTGGTTATGCATGGGACAAACAATTAACCGATGAAGACGGGCCATACATTGAATTGATGACCGGCGTATTTACTGATAACCAGCCGGATTTTTCATGGATGCAGCCCAATGAAATAAAAACATTTACGCAATACTTTATGCCCTATCACAGCATTGGGTATGTAAAAAATGCGACAAAGGATGCAGCTATAAATGTTGAATGGAATGACAATGCATTAAACATAAAAGTTTATGCCACCTCAGTGTACAATAATGCCTTAATAATTGTTTTGCATGATGAGCAAGAAGTAAAAAGATTTGTCGCTGATCTATCGCCTGCAGGCATTTTCAATGAAACATTTATTGTAACAGCAAAAGATGATAAAACAAACTGGAAGGTAAGCGTATTGGATAATAATGGAAACGGGCTGGTTTCTTATCAGCCTTTGCCTGTAAATAAAAAAGAAATACCTGCGGCGGCTACTGCAGCAAAATTGCCGCAGGAAATTGAACAGGTTGAAGATTTATTTTTAAACGGTTTGCACCTGGAACAATACCGGCATGCAACATTTAATCCGATGGATTATTATGATGAAGGATTAAAAAGAAGTCCGGGCGATGTACGTTGCAACAATGCGAAAGGGCTGCTGTTATTGCGCCGCGGGCAGTTTGCAAAAGCAGCACCTTATTTTAAAACAGCTATTGCAACGCTTACGAAACGCAACCCTAATCCATATAATGGTGAGCCTTATTATAACCTTGGGTTAAGCCTTGCATTGCAGGAACAATATAACGAAGCTTATGATGCTTTTTTCAAAGCCACATGGAATGATGCCTGGCAGCATGCTGCATTTTTATGGCTGGCAAGGATTGCGGCACATCAACACAAAACCGGTGATGCATTACAGTTAGCCGAAAAATCACTGATAAAAAATTATCACAGCAATACCACAAGGCATTTAAAAGCAGCTTTGCTGCGAAAGAAAAAATTATTGAAGGACTGCATTACGCTGTGTGATGAAAGCATAAGAATTGATGCATTCAATTTTGGCTGCATTTATGAAAAATACCTGGCCGAAAGGTGCCAGACTTCTGATGACGCAGCCAGCCAACCTGACGCTTCATTAAACAGTCTGTTTCAGTTAATGCGCTATGCAGAAAATAATTTCCTGGAACTTGCTTTACAGTATGCACACGCCGGCATGTATGAAGATGCTATCGCCTTGCTTTCATCGTACATCATTCACCGTTCAGAGCAGAAGAATACAACAG
>JAEWBD010000133.1 GCA_023391315.1 Bacteroidota bacterium
GTATTTGCCAACATTTTCACCAATCGTCTTCCACATTTGATTGAACACGCCCGTGCTGCCGGTAAAATGCACGCCGGCAAAATGAGGATGAGAAAAACATACATTGCCAAGCACGGGTCCATCAACATAAATTAAATTGATAACGCCGTCGGGCAAACCGGCTTCTTTTAAAACACGCATAAATATTTGCGCTGCGAATATTTGCGTATGCGCCGGTTTCCATACTACAACATTGCCGCACATAGCAGCGCTTGTGGGTAAATTGCCGGCAATAGCCGTGAAATTAAAAGGCGTTACCGCCAGCACAAAACCTTCGAGCGGGCGCCATTCCATGCGGTTATGCATGCCGGGTGCAGAATTAGGCTGCTGTTTATATATTTCACTTAAAAAATGCACATTAAACCGTAAAAAATCTATGAGCTCGCAGGCGCTATCTATCTCTGCCTGGAAAGCATTTTTACTTTGCCCAAGCATGGTGGTGCCGTTTATATGGTAACGGTATTTGCCGGCGAGAAGATCAGCAGCTTTCAAAAATATATGCGCCCTGTCTTCCCAAGGCATAGCTGCCCAATTTTCTTTTGCTGCCAGTGCAGCATCAATCGCTTGTTTAACATGGCTTTCATCACCTTCGTGAAAATAACCCAGCGTGTGGGTAGTTTCATGCGGCGGATGCAGGGCAACTTTATTTCCGGTACGCACTTCTGCTGCACCTATATACATCGGGATATCAGCTTCCTCTTTCTTCAGTTCTGCTAAAATTTTTTTTAACTGTTTTCTTTCTGCTGAACCGGCAGCATATCCATAAACCGGTTCGTTCGCCGGCATTGGGTAGGCAAAATATCCAAGACTCATAATAAAAAATTTGCGCAAAGGTAAAGCAAGCCGCTTGCTTTATGGAATGCCACCGTTTACGCGGCTGTTAAAATTGACAACACAGGCTTATCCCTTAAAATTCCTGGCGGCAAGGTTTTTACGCACCCTGCTTAAGCTTTCCGGTGTTATGCCGAGATAAGATGCAACGAGTGTTTGCGGCACTCTCAGTAAAATATCAGGATATATTTTTATAAAATCAAGATAACGTTCTTCCGCTGTAGCGCTCAGCAACATATTGATCCTGTGCTGCAGCTGGCGTATATGATTATGCAATAACTGGTTACTGAATAAACCAAAGGTTTCATCGGCTTTTGAAATGGTGCAAATCAAGTCTTCATCAATCATTGTTACATCACTGTCTTCAATTGCTTGTATAAAAAATTGGGATGGCCTGTTAAAAAACTGGCTTTCCCTGTCGCCTACAAACCAGCCTTCCGGGGCAAATTGTATAATATGCTCTTTGCCTTTTTTATCTATTGAATAATAACGCAGCAAACCTTTTTCAACATAAAAAAATTGCCTGCATACTTCGCCTTCGCGCAAAAGGAATTGTCCTTTTTCAATGTGCAGTTTTTTTTGATTGGCTATAATATCTTTTACAGCTTCCGGTTCAAGGCCGGCATTGGTGGTTAAATATGTTGAGAAAGGAAAATAATTCATGGTTTAAAACTAAGCTGAAGATGATAAACAAAATATATTTTAAAAAACCGTTTAAAAATTCTGTCACACGGAAAGCGCTGAGCTAATACAGACAGATCAGTCCTCTTTCTATTATCTGTTCTGTTTAAAATTACTGCAGCAACATACCCGCATTTGAAAAACCCGTATCTTAATGTTGCAGTATAATGTTGCTAACCGATTCATAAACGAATAACATTCAAACTTAATTTTCTGCTATGCCATATTTTGATTTTCACGTGCATCCCACTTTAAAATGCATGTTCTCTGAAGCTGGCTCCAAAACAAGTCCCTGGATTGATATTGATGTAAGAAAAATTCCCTGGATACTGCGATGGTGCAGCGAATTTGAATATATATTAAGCACGCAGGCCGATTTAAGAATGCTGCATAAAAATAAAGTTAACCTTATTTGTGTGGCCGTTTTTGTACCTGAACGCGGCATGACCGATAACAGCCTGATATTAAAACAGGCAGAAGGCACTTTACAATGCTACCTTAATCCTGCCCGGTTAAAAAAGATTAACGATGAAACTTTAAAACCTTATCCGGATTTGGTAGATGAAGACCTTGATGTATTGTTTAACAACACACGGTTTAATATAGCGGATAAGCAAATAGTGGCGCTTACAAAAGATGTGGAATATGATGAAAATGATGTCTCCAAAACATATGTGGTTTTCAGCGTTGAAGGCCTGCACTCGCTTTCACCAACGCTGGAAAAAACAAAAATTGACAAAACAACGATCTTAAATAACCTTGATGAATTGCGCGCTGCAATCCCTATCATTTCAATTAACATAACGCACCTTGAACAATATCCTTTTATTAACCAGGCTTACGGCATCCAGTTTGTTTCCAATGAAGATTTCCGGCCTACAGGCAATCGCTTTTCGCAAGATGGCATTGACATACTTCGCCATTGTTATGAACATAATATTATTGTTGATATAAAACATCAAAGCCTTGCCACACGCCGCATGCTGATTGAAGATTTACGCAAAAAAGATGACTTTAAAAATATTTTACAGCCATTGGTATGTACGCATGCAGGCTTTGCCGGTATTTCTTACGCCGACATCCCGGATTACATAACTATTGCACCTGTTGCAGGAAAAACTTACAGCCGTATAAACTGGGGAAAACCAAAGAAGTATGGCATGCTTGATTTTATGCTGGCCTTTAACCCCAGCAGTATTAATTTATACGATGAAGACATACTGGCTGTTATTTATTCGGGCGGCATGATAGGCCTTAACCTGGACAAAAGGATTTTGGGTTATGCAGAAGCCAATACAAACGATGCATCTTATGAAATAATTACTGAAGAAGAAGAGTATATATCCAATGCAGAAAAGGATGTTTATTTAACGAAGCCCGTAATTGGCAGTAAAATGAATAACAGCTATTGCATAAGCACCCAGGAAGTAGTGGATGGCGGTATGGTGAATCCAAAACTTGGCTTTTATCATCTTTGCCATTTTATGCAGCATGTGCTGCATTTTATAAAGCTTGCACAGCAAACGCCAGATGTAAATAAAGCGCTTACACAAATTTGTATAGGTTCAGATTTTGATGGCATCATTAACCCTGTTTGGTGCTGCCCGTCTATGAACTTCCTGGATAAGTTTAAGAAACAGTTTATTGATAATTTCAAAGCTTTTGCCAAAGCCAATAAACGCGAAGTGCAGTTGCCCAAAAAATTTGATGTTAAGCAATTTGCTGAACAACTTTTCTTTGAAAACGGGAAGAACTTTGTATTAAACAGGCTAAAAATTATACACAGTAAATCATAAGTTACAAGATATTTATTTCAGCCACATGGGTTTAAGCTTTATGATCTTTTTATAAACAGGGCAATCTTCTGTATGGGCACCCGGCAGGTAGCCGGCACTCATTAAAAATTCATTTACAATTTCACCGCCGGTAAACCTGAAATGTTTTTTAAAAAGCTTCACCCATTCTTCTTTTGTTAACGGATGATTTTTGTCAAGCCATTTTTTAAATGAGCCGTGTTCTTTTTGTATCTCCAGTATTTTTTTGGCATTTTCAATGGCCGCATTAACTTTTAAACGGTTGCGTATAATGCCTGCATCATTCAGCAAAGCATCTATTTTCTGTTGATTATATTTTGCGACCTTCTTTACATTGAAATTATCATAAGCTTTAAAAAAATTATCCTTTTTATTCAGTATGGTTGTCCAGCTTAAGCCAGCCTGGTTAATTTCGAGTACAAGGCGGGCAAATAAATCGTCATCATCTGTAAGCGGGAAACCGTATTCTTTATCGTGGTAGTGCTTGTGAACATTATCATTGTTTAACCCGGACACATAACTGCAGTAACTCATTGTAAATTTTATTTTAAAGAAATAAAAATACTGGTTTGGTGCCATTGTTGGCATGCTTTGTGAACATAAATTACAAACGGTGATTCTCTATTAACCTGTTATTCTTTACTAACGTGAAGAATAGAAATTTAAAGAGATAAGCGTTTAAAAAGGTGTACTTTAATTGAAGTGCACCTTTTATTTTTAAGCCCTTTTATCTATATTATTAAAGCTATAATCACGCAATTGAATTTACAATTTGGTAATATACCAAAGCCTGTCAAATCAATAGTTTCGCACCGCTTAAACAAAGAGCATAATCAGCAAATCACACAGCAATGCAAGCATGCGGTTTACGGTTATAAAGCAATCATATTCAAGACAAAAAAATTTGTAAGCATCAGCTTAGACTTGTAGCTTGCTTATCCTTTTCTGGAAAAGTACCTTTTGTCTGTACCTGCTTGTTTTATCCATATATAAACGGCCGCTAAAGCGGACATGTATTGTATTGCCCAAAATCAAATGAACCATTATGATGAAAAACTTACATGCTATTTGTGCATTTGTAATATGCCTGCTGGCAATTACAAACCCGATAAATGCACAACAAACCAGCGCTGCTGTTGCAGGCGTTGTTCAAAATGAAAACGGCAGCCCGGTCTCAGGTGCCGCAGTTACCGTAAAGAATGCAAGTACAGGCTTTTCTACCGGTATTATAACAGACAGCCTCGGACATTATGAATTTAAAAGCCTGCCCGCCGGCGGGCCTTATACTTTCAGCTTTTCTTATGTTGGTTATACCACCAAAACAGTGAGCAACTATCAGCTTAATGCAGGCCAGTCAGTTACTATTGATGCACAGTTAACCGATCAGTCTTCATCGCAGTTAAATGATGTGGTGGTGGTTGGTTATGGCACGCAAAAGAAAGAGAATTTAACCGGCGCCGTTGCGCAAACTTCCGGTGAAGTATTAAAGAACCGTTCTTTATCAAACATTACACAGGGCCTGCAGGGCGTGGTGCCTAATCTTAATCTCATACCGCCAGATGGTAAACCTTACTCATCGGCAGCTTACAATATCCGCGGTAACACATCAATAGGCCAGGGCGGTAATGCTTTGGTATTGATTGATGGCGTGCAGGGCGATCCAAGCCTGCTTAATCCAAACGACATTGCTTCCGTGAGTGTATTGAAAGATGCATCGTCGGCTGCTATTTATGGTGCACGCGCCGCTTATGGCGTTGTATTAATTACAACAAAAACACCCTCAAAAGAAAGGGTAAGTGTTACTTATTCTTCCAATTATTCATTAAAAAGTCCAACCACCGTTCCGGATATTGTTTCAAATGGCTATCAATATGCACTGATGTTTGATTCTTCCTGGAGTGCATGGAATGATTATTCCCAAACGCCGCAAAACATCAATAAAACACAGCCATATTCACAGGGTTATATTGAAGAGTACGCCAAAAGAAATGCAGACCCTTCCTTACCGAAAGTGGAAGTTGGGCCCGACGGTAATTATGTATATTATGGCAACACAGACTGGTATGACCTGTTGTATAAAGACAACACGTTTGCAATGGACCAGAATGTTTCTGTTTCGGGCAGCAGTGGAAAAACCAGCTTTTATATAACGGGCCGGTATTATAACCAGGATGGCGTTTTCAATTATAACCCTGATGATTATGATATGTACAATTTCACGGCAAAGGGTTCAATACAATTAACGCCCTGGCTGCAGGTTACAAATACCACCATGTATAACAGGCGCAAGTATCATAATCCTTTAAACGTGGGTGAAGGCGGCGGTATATGGCGTAACCTTGCTGATGAAGGCCACCCCTCTTCCATGTTATTCAATCCAGACGGAACACTTACCTTTTCTGCAGCTTATACCGTGGGCGATTTTGTATATGGAAAGAATGGTATTGATTTGTTAGATGAGTTCTTTAAAAACACAACGGGCTTTGTAGCCAAAGTTGCCGGCAATCATTTACGTATTAAAGGCGATTTTACTTTTCAAAAGAACAATACTGATCAAACAAGGAAAAGAGTGCCTGTACCATACAGCAATGCGCCGGGTGTAATAAATTATGTTGGCACTACAACAAATGATATTACCAAAACCATAGGCAACACCGATTACAATGCAGCCAATCTTTATGCTGAATACGAAAACACCTTTAATGATCATTATCTGAAAGGGCTGATAGGATATAACTATGAACAATCAGTATATAACAGTACGGTAACACAAAGAAACGGGCTGATTTTCCCTGATGCCAATAACCTTAACCTGGCTTTAGGCCAAAGCATTAATACAGGTGCGGCTTACGAAAAATGGGCCATACTGGGCGGTTTCTTCCGGGTGAATTATTCTTATAAAGACAGGTATTTGGTTGAAGTAAATGGCCGTTATGATGGTTCATCAAAATTCCCGTCAAACCAGCGCTATGCATTCTTTCCTTCCATATCTGCCGGGTGGCGTGTATCAAAAGAATCTTTCTGGCATGTATCGCCTAAGTTTATCAGCGATTTAAAAATAAGAGGTTCTTATGGCTCTTTGGGTAACGGGAACATCAATTCTTATGCATTCCAGGAGCAGCTAATGATTAATCAAAGCTCCCGTGTTTTAAACGGCGTGCTGCCGCAATATACCAGCGCCCCGACAGTTTTACCTGATGGATTAACATGGGAAACTTCAACCACAGCCGATCTTGGCCTTGATCTCAGCATGCTTTCAAACAGGCTAAACTTTACGGCGGATATATATGAACGTAAAACAACAGACATGTTCACTACCAGCCAAACATTGCCTGCTGTATTTGGTGCTGATGAACCAAAGGGAAATTATGCCGACATGAAAACAAGAGGTTGGGAAGCCAACATAAGCTGGCAGGATAACATCAATATTGGCAGCAAATCTCTTCATTATAATATTGGCTTCTGGATGTCGGATTATTCAGCCACCATATTAAGTTATAATAATGACCAGGGCAATCTGACGGACCATTATGCAGGTGAAAAACTCGGCGAAATATGGGGCTATACCAATGACGGTTACTGGACGGCAGCCGATGTGGATAAAGCTGCGGCTGCCCAGTCTTTCATCAAAGCTTCCAGTACGGGCCAGTTTTTACCCGGCGATATAAAATTCAAAGACCTTAATGGCGACGGCGTGATAAACAATGGCACCAATACACTCAGCGACCCGGGTGACCTTTCCATAATAGGCAACTCCACCCCGCGTTACAGCTATGGCTTCACGGCCGGTGCGGAATACAGCAATTTCTTTTTCAGTATTTTCTTCCAGGGCGTGGGCAAGCAGGACTGGTGGCCAGGCAGTGAGGCAGACCTTTTCTGGGGGCAGTACAACAGGCCTTATAACTATATTTTTCAATCGCAGGTTAACAAAATCTGGTCTGAATCAAATCCCAATGCTTACTTCCCGAGATACAGGGGTTATGTGGCGCAGGGAACCGGCAGGGAATTGAATGTTAAGCAAACCAAATACCTGCAAAATGCACGTTACATACGCTTAAAGAATGTGCAGATCGGATATTCATTGCCTAAAAGCCTGCTTTCAAAAATACATCTCACCGATGCAAGGGTTTACCTATCGGGCGAAAACCTCTGGTCTTCTTCCCCGCTGTATAAAATAACCCGCGATATAGATGTGGAGAGCATTGGCAAATCAGATATTATCCTCACCGGGAATTCTAATAACGGCAACGGTAATAACTACCCGATATTAAAAAGCTTTACAGCAGGTATTTCTGTCACTTTCTAAAACAGCTTATAATGAAAATCAATCAATATATCAAACAGCTTTGCAGTGTATTAATGCTTGCTGCAATATTTACATCGTGCACAAAAAATCTTGATCAAACGCCGGAAAGCACTGCCGACCGGGATGCTATATTCAGCAGCGAGGATGGATTGAAATTATATACAAATTCGTTCTATAATATACTGCCTGATATCAATACGCCTTTCAGAACAGATTGTAACATGTCTGA
>JAEWBD010000151.1 GCA_023391315.1 Bacteroidota bacterium
ATACAAAGCTTACCCGCGCATCGTTGGCGAAACAGGCGGCAAAGATTTTGTGCTCGTGCATCAATCAGCTGATGTTGACGCAACCGTTACAGCATTGGCAAGGGGCGCATTTGAATTCCAGGGACAGAAATGTTCTGCTGCATCAAGGGCATATCTTCCATCTAATATTGCAGGAGAAATAAAGGATAAACTGGTTGCAGCGCTTAAGACGATGAAGATGGGCAGCGTGGAAGATTTCACCAACTTTATCAATGCTGTTATTGATGAAAAGGCATTTGACCGGATTGCGAAATATATTGATGATGCCAAACAAAGCAACGATGCCAAGATTATAGCAGGTGGTAATTATGATAAAAGCAAAGGTTATTTTATTGAACCAACGGTTATAGAAACTTCAAACCCCAAATATGTTGCTTTATGCGAAGAAATATTTGGACCGGTACTTACCATTTATGTGTATGATGAAAATAAATTTGAAGAAACAATAGAGCTGGTGAACACAACATCACCGTATGCACTTACAGGCAGTATAATTGCACAGGACAGGAATGCGATTGTATTAGCCACAGAAAAACTGAGACACGCCGCCGGTAACTTTTATATTAATGATAAACCAACCGGTGCGGTTGTTGGCCAGCAGCCTTTTGGCGGTGCGAGGGCAAGCGGCACCAACGATAAAGCAGGCAGCATGCTTAACCTTTATCGTTGGTTGAGTGCAAGAACCATTAAGGAAACATTTAATCCACCTACAGATTATCGTTATCCTTTCTTACAGGCAGATTAAAAACCGCAAATCTTATAGGCAAGGCTCGGCTATTTATTGCCGGGCCTTTTTATTGCATGCATTAATGGTATCGTTCAGCAAACAATTCACTTATTATTGTATAAATTTTAAGCATGGCAACAGGCTTTACACAAGTGGTTATTTGTTTAATGGCAGGTATTATTCTTATTGTGCTGCTTACGGCAAAGTATCATGTGCATGCTTTCTTCGCTTTGCTTATTGCCTGTTTTGTTGTAGGCATTGGCGTGCAAATGCCTTTTGAAGATATCATGAATGCTGTTAAAGATGGCTTCGGCAACATCATGCGTTCCCTTGGATTAATTATTGTTTTGGGTACAACACTTGGCGTATTACTTGAACATACAGGCAGCACCAGGGTAATGGCCAATTTTATATTGAAAATAGTTGGTGAAAAAAATGCTTCGCTTGCATTAAGCCTTACGGGTTTTATTGTAGGCATGCCTATTTTTTGCGATTCAGGTTTTATTGTATTAAGCGGCATTAATAAATCTGTTGCCAGGCGTGCCGGTATTTCTGTTGTCATCACCAGTGTAGCATTATCTACAGGTTTATATGCCGTGCATTGCTTAATACCGCCGCACCCCGGCGCCGCAAGCGCTGCCGGAATTATAAATGTTGATTTTGGCAGGCTGATATTAACCGGCATCATTGCTGCGTTGCCTGCCATGGTTGTTGGAAATATATGGGCAAGATTCGCCGGTAAGAAAACAAATTTTATTGAAGCCGAAGAAGAGATTGTTACGACCGCAACTGCAAAACTGCCTTCGGTTATGCAGGCATTTTTACCGGTTATTATTCCCATAATCCTGATAGCATTAAAATCTTTTTTTGCATTGGAAAAGAATGAAGCAAATATTGCACAAATCTTTTCCATTTTGGGTGAACCTGTAATAGCGCTTGCAACAGGTGTATTGCTGGCCTTCAATTGCAACCGTGCATGGACGAAAGCTATTATAAGCAAACAATTGCAGGAAGCTGCTGAAAAAGCCGGCGGCATTCTTGTTATAATAGGCGCCGGCGGCGCTTTTGGTGCAGTGTTGGCGGCAACTAAAATCGGCGAACATTTCAGCAATGTGCTGCCATTGGGTTCGCTCGGAATTTTATTTCCTTTTTTAATTACGTTCATTCTTAAAACAGCGCAGGGTTCATCTCCGGTTGCTATTATTACAGCGGCTTCCTTCGTGCAGCCTTTATTGCCTGCGCTCGGTTTGCAAAGTGATACGGGCAGGTTGCTTTGTGTATTGTCGATGGGTGCCGGTTCAATGATGATCTCCCATGCCAACGATGCTTATTTCTGGGTGATAGCCAAATTCAGCGGTATTGATATGAAATCCATGCTGAAGGTATATTCAACTGCAACTGCATTCATGGGTTTAATTACTTTGCTCACCATTTATGTATTATCGTTTATTATCTGATCAAAATGAATATTCTTATTGCACCAAACGCTTTTAAACACAGTCTCGATGCCACTGCTGCAGCAAAAGCCATTGGCGATGGTTTGAAGCAAAGTAAACTGCCATGCAGCCTTGAATATTTTCCTGTGGGCGATGGCGGAGACGGAACGGCAGAACTCATCACTCAAAAACAAAATGGTACAACCGTTAATATTGAAGTGCATGATGCTTTGGGCAGAAAAATAAAGTCTTCCTATGGGTTGATTGATGATAAAAAAACGGCGGTAATAGAACTGGCCAATGCATCCGGTATAAAACTGCTGAAGGCCGGTGAACTGAATCCTTTGCAGGCAACAACATTTGGAACGGGAGAGTTAATTAAAGATGCATTGGATAAAAAAGTGCGTAAAATAATCCTGTGTATTGGTGGCAGTGCAACTGTGGATGGCGGCATTGGTATTTTGCAGGCGCTGGGCATTAAATTTTTGGACGATAAAGGCAAAGCAATTGAGGTCACTCCAAAAGATTTGCGGGTCGTGAATTTGATTGATACAAGTGAATTCGATAAGAGAATCCTGTCCTGCGAACTCATTATTGTATGTGATGTGGGAAATACTTTGCTTGGCGATAATGGCGCTGCCAAAATATTCGGCCCGCAGAAAGGCGCATCAGAAGATGATATTATAAAACTGGAAGCAGCGCTTACCGCATTTAATACTATCACTTTGAAGCAGACAGGCATTGATATGTCAGCCATAAAACACGGCGGCGCAGCAGGCGGTGTTGCTGCCGGTTTAGCTGCTTATTGCAATGCAAAACCGGTTAATGGCATTGAATATTTTCTTTCCGTTACAGGCTTTGAAAAAGCTTTGCAAAAAGCGGATATTGTTATAACCGGTGAAGGCAAAATTGATGAACAAACCCTGCAGGGAAAAGGCCCGTATGGCGTAGCAGTGAAGGCAAAAGAAAAAAATATCCCCGTTATAGGTGTGGCCGGCAATATTCCTT
The DNA here is from genome assembly GCA_023391315.1 of Bacteroidota bacterium. Taxonomy (GTDB): domain Bacteria; phylum Bacteroidota; class Bacteroidia; order Chitinophagales; family Chitinophagaceae; genus Parafilimonas. The sequence goes on from JAEWBD010000151.1 coordinate 3,211, forward strand.
TAGAAAGTAATGGTGCATTGCAGCAATATTTTGATGTGCTGCTTTCAATTAATAACGAAGCAACTGATATAAATACTGCTATGCAGCATACGAAAACTAACCTGGTAAGAACCGGGCAAGCTATTGGAAAGCTGATAGGTATATCACAAAAAACTAAGGCCATTTAACGCAGCGTATATCTTTAATAATTCAGTCATGATTATCGTAATTCAATGTAAAGACAGGGTTGGTTTGGTGGCGGCAATCTCCGGTGTTTTATCAGCCAATGCTATTAATATTGTGGCGATGCGCGAACATGTGGATACGGCCGAAATGCGTTTTTTTATGCGGCTCGAAACAACGCATTATGAAGCACCGGATAAACTTCAGCAGGATTTACTACAAGTATTGCCGCAGGATGCAAACGTGCATGTAAACCCTTCGCCGGAAAAGAAAATCATTGTATTGGTAACGAAAGAATATCATTGCCTTGCCGATATCCTTATCCGTAATTATTTTAAAACACTTGGCGCCACGGTGCAGTGTGTTATCGGCAACCATATAACGCTTGAAAATATCTGCAACCGTTTTGATGTGCCTTTTTATTTCGTACCTCATCTTGATAAGAATAAAGAAACATTTGAATCAGCTATCAAAAGCTTAATTGACGGGTACGATTGCGATTATCTTGTATTGGCTAAATTTATGCGCATATTGTCGCCGGGTTTTGTAAAACATTATGGCATGCGTATTATCAATATTCATCATTCTTTTTTGCCGGCGTTTGTAGGTGCAAGCCCGTATAAGCAGGCTTTTGAGCGGGGTGTAAAACTCATTGGCGCCACAGCGCATTTTGTAACGAATGATTTGGATGAAGGCCCTATAATCGCACAGCAGATCATTCCCGTTGATCATTCTTTTACGGCTCAGGCCATGATGCATGCCGGTAAGGAAATTGAGACGGCCGTATTGGCAAAAGCATTGCAGCTTGTTTTAAACGACAGGGTTTTTGTTTATAAGAATAAGACAATCGTATTTGAATGAATTGCATTTAACAGGATGCTCTCTTTTTCGAAAATTAAAAACGCTTAACTTCGTTATATGTCAGCGATAACTTTAAAAACAATGAAAAGGGCTACTACCGTTTCCCGCTCTAAAATCCGCAAAGCGGTGGAAGCTGCTTATGCCAGGCCTTTGAGTGAAATAAAGGCACCCGCTGTTGTTGTAAGGGTTACAAAAAAAAATGTACCTAAACACACTGCCAAATCCTCATAAATCCAAATGGCTTCCCAACCAGGCTATAACGATTTCGTATTTGTAAATTGCCCTTTTGATGATAATTACATGCCTTTACTGCATGCCATTGTTTTTACCGTTTACCGTTGTGGTTTTTTCCCGCAGTGCGCTCTGGGTGATGATGACAGCAGCACAGGCCGGCTTGATAAGATTGTAAATATTATTGAAAATTGTAAATATGCTATTCATGATCTTTCAAGAACAGAAATAAACCCATCTTCCGGGTTCCCCAGGTTTAATATGCCGTTTGAGCTCGGCATTTTTTTCGGCGCAAAACGCTTTGGCAATAAAGCGCAGCGTGCAAAAGTGGCGCTTATTTTTGAGAGAACCAGGTTTAGCTACCAGCAGTTTATATCAGATTTGAATGGAATCGATACAAAAGCACACGGTAACGATATAAAAATTATTATTCAAAATATTAGAAACTGGCTGCGTACATCATCCCGCAGGGTTACCATACCCGGCCATAATATACTAATTGAAGAATATAAAGAATTTGCTGCAAGATTACCAGGTATTGTAACCAAAGCGGGTCTCAACATCAGGGATATTCCTTTTAACGATTTTTGCCAGATAGTGGAAGAAGCCGTTCGGGAGAAAATCAAAAAGTAAGCTTCATCCTTCGCATTTATAACAGGCTTTCAATAATTAAAACAACTTCTTAATTTGCCGCAAACTTTCAATCATGTATTCTACAGAGCAGGTTCATCATCTTGAAAAAATTTCAAGGGAATTTCTTAAAAATGCAGCATCACCAAAAGATATTAATGAGCTCAGAAAAGCATTGCGCCTTCATGAATATCGCTATTATATTATGAGCGATCCGCTGGTATCAGATACGGAATACGACCAGCTATATAAACAGCTTGAAGCATTAGAAAAAGAACATCCGGAACTTATTACAAAAAACTCCCCCACGCAGCGTGTAGGCAGCAGTTTGATTTTGAATACGGCTTTTCCAACGGTGCAGCATCTTGTGCCCATGCTTAGTTTGGATAACAGTTATAACGAAGAAGACCTGGTAGATTTCGACCGCAAAGCGCGGGAAAATACCGGCCTTGATATAATTGAATATTGCGTGGAGCCAAAGTTTGACGGCGCCAGCATTTCGCTGCTTTATGAAGATGATGAGTTAAGCCGCGGCGTTACACGCGGTAATGGTGAGGAAGGCGAAGAAATCACAACCAACATTAAACAGGTGCGTTCCATTCCTTTGTCGGCGGCATTTTCTGAATATAACATTCAAACGGCTGAGATACGCGGCGAAGTGTTGATGAGCAAAAAATCGTTTGCAAAATATAATGCTCAAATGGAAGAAGAAGGCTTGCCTGTGCTGGCTAACCCGCGCAATGCAGCCAGCGGCAGCTTGCGCATTAAAGACCCGAAGCTCGTTGCCAAAAGAAACCTTGAAGCATTTTTGTACCATGTGAGTTATTATACCACGTTGGAAGGGAAAAAAGTTTCAGACGAAAAAGATCACTCCAAAGAAAATATTTCTAAAAACGAAGCGCCTTTTATTACGCATAGCGAATCGCTGAAGATGTTGTGGGACCTGGGTTTCCGCAGTCCTGAAAAAGAAAAAAAAGTGGTGAAGGGAATTGATGCAGTAATAAAATATTGCCGGGAATTTGAAGCCAAACGCGATGACCTGCCTTATGAAATTGATGGTATGGTGATAAAGGTAAATGACCTTGCCCTGCAGGACAAACTGGGCATGACATCGCATCATCCGCGCTGGGCCATTGCTTTTAAATTCAAGGCAAGGCAGGGCACCACAAAACTCATTGGTGTTGAATTTAACGTTGGCAGAACAGGCGCTGTAACGCCGGTGGCCAAACTTGAACCGGTATTTATCGGCGGTGTTACAGTGTCAAGCATTTCCATGCATAACGAAGAATACATTAAAGAAAAAGATTTGCGCATCGGCGATACTGTTTTGGTAGAAAGGGCAGGCGATGTAATTCCGCAAATTGTAAAATCAATACCTGAGGTTAGAACAGGCCACGAAAAAATTATTCATTATCCAAAAA
>JAEWBD010000155.1 GCA_023391315.1 Bacteroidota bacterium
CCGCCTGTTATTGGCTATCATCATAACAATAGATTGTTTCTTTTTTATCCCGGACGCGGAATAAAGGTGTTTCCAAAATATGCACATGGCCGCGTTTTACAAGATCGGGAAAGAACTGCAAAAAGAATGTCATTATCAGTAAGCGTATATGCATGCCATCCACATCTGCATCGGTGGCAATTACAATATTATTGTAACGCAGTCCTTCCAGCCCATCTTCAATATTCAATGCATGCTGCAATAAATTGAACTCTTCATTTTCATACACAATTTTCTTTGTTAATCCATAACTGTTCAACGGTTTCCCACGCAAACTAAACACAGCCTGCGTTTCCACATTGCGTGCTTTGGTAATAGAACCGCTGGCACTGTCGCCTTCCGTAATAAATATGGTTGAATTATTCTGCAGTTCTATAAAGGCATCTTTATTTTTTGATGGCGGTTCATCATTTAAATGCACATGGCAATCGCGTAATTTTTTATTATGCAGGTTGGCTTTTTTAGCTCTTTCATTTGCCAGTTTTTTTATGCCAGCCAGTTCTTTTCTTTCACGCTCACTTTGCTCAATGCGTTTCTTTAAAGCATCCGCTATCTGCGAATTCCGGTGTAAAAAATTATCTAATTCCCTTGATAAAAAGTCCTGCACAAAATTCTTCATGCTCGGGCCACCTTCATACACCGTTTGCGAACCCAGCTTGGTTTTTGTCTGGCTTTCAAAAACAGGCTCCTGCACACGCACAGAAATGGCTGCGACAATACTCTGCCGTATATCTGCCGCTTCATAATCTTTCTTAAAAAAATCACGTATTGTTTTTACATACGCTTCGCGAAAAGCCTGCTGGTGCGTACCACCCTGAGTGGTGTATTGGCCATTTACAAATGAAAACAAATCTTCACCGTAATCGTTGTTATGCGAAAGCGCTACTTCAATATCATCGCCTTTTAAATGAATAACAGGATAACGCAATTCATCGGGATTGGTTTTGCGCTGCAACAAATCGAGCAAGCCATTTTTACTCACATAACGCTTGCCGTTTAAATTAATAACCAGGCCGGCATTCAGATAACAGTAATTCCAAAGCTGGTTGTCTAAATATTCATGTATAAAATGAAAATTCTTAAACACCGTTTCGTCCGGAATAAAGGTTATCAGCGTACCATTATCTTCCGTGCTTTTTGCCTCTTTATGTTCTTTAATTAAAACACCTTTTTCAAACTCAGCCGTCTTTACTTTCCCTTCACGAAAACTATCCACTTTAAAATAAGCGCTCAACGCATTCACCGCTTTTGTGCCCACGCCATTCAAACCCACACTTTTCTGAAATGCTTTGCTGTCGTATTTAGCACCGGTATTTATCTTGCTTACCACATCTACCACTTTACCTAAAGGAATGCCACGGCCATAGTCGCGTATAGTAACGGTTTTACCCTGTATATTGATGTCGACATGTTTGCCGTAACCCATCGTGTGTTCATCAATACAGTTATCAATCACTTCTTTAATCAGCACATAAATACCATCATCCGGCGATGAGCCATCGCCTAATTTGCCAATGTACATGCCTGGCCTCAAACGAATATGCTCCCGCCAGTCGAGGCTGCGAATGCTCGCTTCCGTATAATCAAAATTCATCTCTGCCATAATATTTTAATGCCAATTTTCAATTGGCTCATTTTTATTGTTATGTTACCAGCAGTTGATACGTTGTGACAGTCCGCCGCGGCGGATCACTCCCTTCAACTGCATGAATGCTATAATCAGGCTTTATTAATTATTAACTCACTTATAGTTAAAACATTTATTATGTGCCTTTGCGTTACAAGCATAAAATGTTTTATTGCATTGTTGTCAATTATTTGAAAACCTAAGGTTTCCCTTTTACAAAAATCAATAAACGCTGATTTAGTATAAAGTCTTATCCTGTTACCTGTATATTCACCCTCAAATCCCCCATCGAAGCTTTCATTTAAAATAAAATATGAAATATAGCTATTAAATGAGATTGTGAATTTTTCAGAATTGTCGTCATATATTATTTGTTTTCCCATTCCCAGGCTAATATCATTAATAAATATTTCCCGTTTTTTTTCTTCGGGTCTGCCCAGAATAATTTCTATTGCCAATGCATTCTCTTCAGGTTCATAAATGTTTGTCACAAGTGAGTTCCTGCATTCATTTATTTTATCAAAATCCGTCATTGTTTAATGCGGGCAAAAATAATATTACACGCACCAAAGCAATTTAAAGTTTTCAAAAAAAACGTTGCACGCATAGTAATACACGTATGTTTATAAGTTGCCCTTGCTAAAATGGTACGAAGGTTGCAAACTTGCATCAATCAAAGAATATTTTATGAAGAACCTCGCACTGGTTGCCGCTTTCTTGTCATGCATTTTTGTTGGTAATGCACAGCATATTAAAGTTTTAACCTCAAAAGATAAAGTATCATTACGCGGTTTAAGTGCCGTTGATGATAATGTAATATGGGCAAGCGGCAGTAACGGGCAGGTGGCAAGAAGCACAAACGGCGGTAAAAGTTTTGAATGGATAAGCGTAAAAAATTATGAAACCCGTGACTTTCGCGACATAGAAGCTTTTGATGCCAACACGGCTGTAATAATTGCCGTGGATACACCGGCCCTTATTTTAAAAACAAAAGATGGCGGCAAATCGTGGGCCCAGGTTTTTCGCGATGACCGGCCGGGAATGTTTTTAGATGCCATGGATTTTGCAGAAGATGGCAGCGGCGTTGTTGTGGGCGACCCCATCAACAATAAATTATTTATTGCCATGACAACTGATTACGGCGATAAATGGCTGCCGTTGAAAGAAACAGATAATGAATACACCGCAGCCAACGGTGAAGCTTTTTTTGCCTCCAGCGGAACGAATATTAAAATGATGGGCAACAAAAACCAACCTTTTATTTATTTCGTTACCGGCGGCACCGATTCAAGGCTATTTGTGAATGGTTCGCCTGCAGGGTTGAATATCGTGCATGGCAAAGGGTCTGAAGGCGCAAATTCTGTTGATGTTGATCCCACCATGAAAAAGATTGTTATTGTGGGCGGCGATTATGCAAATGATACACTTACTAAAAACAATATTGATGTGTTTACAATAGATGGCCAGCGATTGCTGCATGCGCCGGTGCAAATGCCGCCGCATGGTTACAGAAGCTGCGTAGCTTTCCTAACGTCTAATGTGCTCATTACCTGCGGCACAAGCGGTGTTGACATTTCAATGGATGGTGGCTTAAACTGGAAGCTTATTTCAAACGAAAGCTTTCATGTATGCACTAAAGCAAAAAAAGGCAAGGCTGTTTTTTTAGCCGGTAAAGATGGCAGAATTGCTAAAGTGGTGAACTAAGAAATGTATCACACGGAGGTTGCAATCTTTTTCCTGGCTGCACGCTGCACCAGCCACATCATGGTAAAGCTTGGAATAAAATCGGTGCCGGGCAATATTTCTTCCACAAAATTAAAGATGGCGCCAAAACCGCCTTTCCAGCCGCCAAAAGAAATATAAAAGATAATGGCAGAAACGGGCGCCCACAATGCATCGCCAACTTCGCCTAATACAGGAATGGAATAAGTGGCATAGCCAATTATGTCCATCAAAATGCAAAAGAGTAAAGAAGGTTGTTTCATTCGTTTATATTTATTTTTCCAGTGGTCTCATGGAACGCCCTTAATGTATATTCCCTTGTGTGTAAGAAACGTTTTGCCCGGGCGTTTCATACATTAAAGATGACTCAAAATTTAAAACGTCGCTGTGTGCAGGCTATTGTTTAACCATAGGTTTTTATAAATCCGGCTGGTTTAAAACAGTTTTCCATTTTTCGGTTTCCGCATATTCTTTAATAAGATCATTTCTTTCAACCAGGAAGCGGGTAAGATATTTTGTAAGTACAAGTTTATTGGCCAGCCTGCCTAATAAACCCAGCGGCGCACCAAATTCAAAAACATCTTTCATTATAACAAACTCATTATCCTGCTTAAAATAATGATCATGCTTTATGTATTTAAAGGCGCCTTTTACCTGCTCATCCCTGAAATGAAACGGTCTTTCCAAAGCCGTAATTTTTGAAGTCAGTTTTTGTCTTATACCGAAATGAGTTGCCTGCCAGGTAACCGTTTCATTTAATTCTATCAGGCCGTTTGTTCTGCCGGCAATTGCCTTTTCTTTTGTTTGCGCCGTGGAAATGGTATGCAAATCAATGCTGCGGGAAAGATCGAAACAAGTTTCGATGGGCGCGTTAACGCGGGTTTGTAAATGAATAACAGGCATACTAGAAAATTGCAGAAAAGCAAATAAAGCATTAATTGCCACACAGAGAGATGATGCATGCGTAATTCATAACTTTTATTTTTCTGTGCATCTAATGCACTCAAACTACGCTTAAAATTGTGCGTCTTTAAACAAATTCGAAAAACGGGCAAGCTTATAATTGTTTAATTTTGCGGCGTAAATCAATCACTTCATCGTTCATACACACTGAATGGAAATTACCGCAAAAACAGCCGAAGAACTACGTCTTACAGCCGAAGAATTTGAACTGATAAAACAAAAACTCGGGCGCACGCCCAACTTTACGGAGCTCTGTGCCTTCAGCGCTATGTGGAGCGAACATTGCAGCTATAAAAATTCCATAAAATGGTTAAAAACCCTGCCCCGCGATGGCGGCCGCATGCTCGTTGCCGCCGGTGAAGAAAATGCCGGCCTCATGGATTTGGGCAACGGCTGGGGCGTGGTATTTAAAATAGAAAGTCATAATCATCCATCTGCTATTGAGCCGTTCCAGGGTGCAGCAACCGGTGTGGGCGGCATTCAGCGGGATATTTTTACCATGGGCGCCCGGCCTATCGCATCGCTTAACAGCCTGCGTTTCGGCAATTTAAAAGAAAAGAAAAACCAGCGCCTGCTGGCGGGTGTAGTACATGGTATTGGTCATTACGGCAACTGTTTTGGCGTGCCAACCGTGGCCGGCGAAACCTATTTTGAGGATTGTTATGCTACCAATCCGCTGGTAAATGCGATGAGCGTTGGTATTGTGCAGGTTAATAAAACTGTAAGCGCCACGGCTAAGGGCAAGGGCAATCCTGTATTTTTTGTGGGAAGTGCAACTGGGAAAGATGGTATTGGCGGCGCATCTTTCGCCTCCGCTAATATTACAGAAGAAAGCACGGAAGACCTGCCGGCCGTTCAGGTGGGTGACCCTTTCCAGGAAAAGAAATTGCTGGAGGCCTGTTTGGAAGTAATTGATACCGGCGCCGTTGTGGGCATGCAGGATATGGGCGCTGCAGGCATTATTTGTTCCTGCAGCGAAATGAGCGCCAAGGGCGAAGTAGGTATGCGCATTGATCTGGATAAAGTGCCCACACGCCAGCAAAACATGAAAGCCTGGGAATTGCTGTTAAGCGAAAGCCAGGAACGCATGTTGATCGTGGTTGAGAAAGGTAAGGAAGAAGCTGTATTGAAAGTGTTTGATAAATGGGATTTGCCCTGCAGCCAGATAGGCGAAGTAACCGATGATGGCTTGCTAAGCTTTTATCAAAATGGTGAACTGGAAGCACAAATTCCTGCATATGATTTAGTGCTGGGCGGCGGCGCCCCGCAATATGAACGTGAATATAAAGAACCCGGTTACCTTAAAGAAGTTGCTCAATTCAACATAAATAATGTAAAGGATATTGAAAGCAATACCGAATTAAAATCTCTTGCAGAAAAAATAATTCAATTGCCCAATATTGCCAGTAAACGCTGGATTTATGTGCAGTACGACAGCATGGTGGGCACAGCCAACGCCAGCACCAATGCACCCAGCGATGCGGCCATTGTTTTGGCAAAAGGCACCGGTAAAGCTTTGGCC
>JAEWBD010000210.1 GCA_023391315.1 Bacteroidota bacterium
GCGGCCACTATCTGGCCTTCTGTAAGCTTCCTTTTCATGTTTATAAATTTTAAAGTTAACAATACATCTTCTTGCTAACTCTAAATGCACCGGCTGAATTATGGGGAAGCTTACACCTTTTTTAATTCCTTTTTAGGATTTGAAAAAAAATCTTCACTTTTTAAGAAAAGAAATTGTTCCATATTAAAATATTGTAGCCAATTTTGTATTTGCTTATGGTATAACCCCCTTGAAAAATAAGTGTATCGTTGATGAGCATAGCTATAGTAGTCTTCATCCTTTATCATTTTTTTTTCTTCATTTTCCACCCTTTCCTTTTCGGCTTCAAACGCTTCTTCGAAAGTTTTAATATTATCATGCTTCTCAGAAGTTTCTTTCCTATATTGTGAAAATGCACGTGAAACTGGCTCACGCAGCAGCACAATAAATTTGGCATTTGGTATGGTTTGCTTAATTCTTTTTGCTACATGTGGATGAAATATATAATACGGTGTAGCTTCACCTGGTATCTTATTTGATAGAATGGGGAAATAGGCCTTATACCACGAAAGTCCCTTCTTAAAATTGAGATCGAAAAAATGTACTTCTTTTTTTATTGGTAAATATACCTGTGGATGTTGCTTAAGATAATAAGTCAGGGATGTAGTACCACCTTTTTGTACTCCGATAATAATAAATTTGGGCAACTGCCGAACTCCTGAGGTAAGCATCCGGAAACTAAAAAATACGTTTTTTATTAATTTCTTAAATATCATAAACTTATATTTAGGGATTTACTATTTAAATAGTCGTTGCAGTTGAGGAACAATAACCGAGGGGGCATACTTTAATTTATAACTTTGCCTTGCATTTCGCGCCACTCTCTCCCAATTTTCAATATCAGAAAGTTTATACAAGCTTTGTACTATTGCATTAACATCTTTAGGATTTACTAAATGCCCATTCACATTATCTTGAATTAGATCCGGTATGGAAGCGTGATATGTGCTGATTACAGGTGTAGCCGCATTTAAAGCTTCTATTATAGAAAAAGGTTGCGCTTCTATAGGATAATAAGTTGGTAGCACAAATATGTCTGCTTTTAAAAAGAAAGATTTTAGCTTTTGGCGATCGTTTATAGAATCATAAACCTTTACGTTAGATGAAAGATCTATTTCATCAAGACTATTAATATAATCTTCACGAATTTTCTGAGAAGGCCAGCCGCCAATTAAATAAATAGTAAAATCAATTTTTGGATAATTCCTTTTGAAAATTCCTGCAGCTATTGTCAAATCTTTATAACCCTTTTCTTCAATCATATTACTTATAAAAAAAATCGATATCTCTCTGAATCCATTATTCTTTTTATATTGAATTTTATTTTCAATTTCAGAATCACTACATATTATGTCTGACGAGATCATATTCGGGATATAAGCAACTTTGCCGGGCTCAATATAACTATTCACTTTATTAAGCAGCAAGCTGTTAAAAATCATAATATCAACCTTCTTTAAAAGCCACTTAAGTCTCTTATTATAGAAACCTTTCTTAAAGTTATCACCGTAATTACCTGAATGTATCTGGGCTACAATTTTTGCTTTACTGAAAGTTTTAATAATGTAAGTATATATAACATCTCTTAATAAAGAAAATTTAGTTGAACTATAAACTACATATACGTATTTATAATTGCCGGTTACCAGAGAAAAAATAAGCTGCAATATCTTAAAAATTAAGATAAATAAATACCGCAAATCGAAATCTCCTGATTTGCGTTCCAGCCTCTTTTTGTCAACAATATTAATTTTATCACAAGGAGCTACAACATTATTTATACAATCAAAAGTTAGCTTAGTACCAATAGTTTGACCGGTATTTGGAGGAGGAAAGCTACAAAAAAAAAGAATTTGCTTTTGCTTAGTTGGCATTCTGTTATTTATATTCTTACCTGGAACTAATTTTTACTTAATTGCAGTAAAATACTGCTTATATACAGCAACTACATTTTCAGGAGACATTTTTTTAATTTTTTCCCTGGCATAATCTAACTGAGGGGCGTAGTCTTGATCAAATAATGATGATTCTATGACCTCCGAAATTTCTTGTTCATTATTTAAATTATTGACATAGTATTTAAACTGATTACCTAATATATTTGTATGCTCAGTAATTTTTGATACTACGATTTTATTATTCAATGAAACATTTTCGATTACTGTATTTGGCAAACCTTCATAGTTGCTTACACTGACGAAAATATCTGTCGAAGCAAAATAATCAAGTATGTTTTTTTGAAAAGGCATAACAATAACCTGATGGTCTTTTTGCTTTTCTTTAATGATACTTACAATTTTATCTTTTAAAGAGCCTTTTCCAATAATATAAAACCTGCCATCCGGGTATTTATCAGCTAATAAACAAAAGGCCCTTGCAAGTGTCAACACATTTTTTTGTTCTTCAAGCCTACCGGCAAATAAAATTTTAGGGCTTCCATTTATTACATTATGATTAAGCTTTTTTACATCTGGTTTGTATAGAATATTGGGGGCTATTACTATTTTTTTACCGGGAATAAACCTTTTTCTCCAATAAGACTTACCTTCTTCGGAATTGCAGATAATTAAATCAGAAAATCGTCCAACGATTGCCCTTAAAACATACCTGTAATCAAAGAAAGAATATTTAGAGGAACGTTCAGCAAGAATCCATTTAATTTTTTTAAATTTAATTTTTAAGAAAAATGCAAGCACGTCCGGCGCCTGCATCCAGGTAAATACAATATCAGGCTCAATCTTGGCAATTATATTTTTAGTTAAGGGAATATTTTCAAAACTATATAAAGATGAAGAGGGTACTTTAAAGATTTGTATTTTCTCCTGGTTTACCATATGAAAATTAATTCCTTCAAAAAAATAAACAAGGCTGATACTAAGATTTTCATCTTTTTGTAATTCATTAATCAAATATGCACATTGCTTTTCCGCTCCACCACCGCCAAACCCATTTATGAAAAAACATATTTTTAATTTACTATTATTATCATTCATTAAATTGAGCTTTAGATAATATCATTAAAAGAGTTTGTGGGGATGCCATCATTTGCTTTATAAATATCAATATCAAAGAGGTCTAAAACATACTGTGCATCTATAATATCCTTACCTGAAACTTTCTTTTTCCATTTATTTAAAATGGCTTCAGATGAATAATTCTGAGTGATAATCTTTTTAGTTAGGGCATCAGATTTTGCAGTCGTTTTAGATGGTTTTGTGATATAGCTATGTATAACTTCTTTATCATTTAAATTTAAGTAAGGTGCAAGCATATCAATAGATTTTTGCGGATTGATAACCATCTCCTCATATAAAATTCCTTTGTACTTGTTATCCTTAACATCTTTTACGGGATAATAATTTTCAAAGCACCAATCAACTACTGCCTTTTGCAAAAAACTGCCTTTGTCCATAATTATCCTTGCTTCATTTAAAATTGTATTAGGAATACCCGAAGAAAAGTCCTTTGTAAAAAATGTTGCAAGCCTTGGTAATGCTTCTCTAGAAACCGATACTGCAAGAGGGTGTCTAATCAATAATAGCGGAATTGCATTACAACTTTCGGCCAGCAAAATTACTTGGTCCTCCATTGAATGCAATATTTTAAATACGATACGATTAGTTCTAAATCTAAAAAAGGTGCTAAACGGATTTGGATTCAAATTTCTTATAGTACCATCATTTATTTTTTTAAAATAGGAAATTATCTGATTTGTATAGGCATGATTATATAATTGATCCCATTCATGAATACCTAATAATTTTCTCACAATCGGATTACGTAAATTATCCGGTTCATTACAATATTTAAAGCCCGGTTGGGACCATATTAGCTCCATCAACCAAGTTGACCCACTTCTTGGAGTAGAGATAACTAATACACTTTTTTGTTTTCCAAGGGTATGTTGATTACTATGAGATTTAATAAAGGTTTTGACTTTTGTTAACATAGTGGGGGGCTTTTATATAAAATTTATACATCAGGCCTAAAGTAAGACCTAATGTTATAACTAACGATCTATTCCAAAACAAATCATTAATAGAAAATCCCAAAATAAAAATGAAGAATATGAATACCTTAAGAGGATCAAAACGATAATCACTATTTTTTTTCGCAAACAAGTAGGTTTTAATTAAAGCATATACATAAATAATCGGATAAAATATACCGTATTCTAAAGTGCTTTCCACATACTGATTTTGACTAACATTTTTAAAAGCGCCCGAAGCTAATTTGTCTCTTATAAACTGTGGCCCAAAACCAAACAAAGGATTTTGCTTTATATAATTAAAATAAACGCCTAATATTGAGATTCTATTACTCAAACTTTCATCTTCTAACGAGCCGCTTCCCGCTACAGAAGAGCCTAACTGATTAAAGATATTCAACCGGTAACCTAATGGATTATTGTGTGATATTAATATAAGAGATACGCCGTTTACAAGCCACAAAAATAATATTATACCAACAATAAACGTAAACGGAATTAACGCAGCAGCGTCATTTTTTTTTATGCGATATCTAACGTTTAATATACTAAAAACTATACGAACAAAGAAAAAAATCAACAATATAAATAATATAATAAGAGATGTTCTTGAACCTGTTATAAAAATCATTGAAACACTAATTATTATACAGCCTAAATAATAACTTAGTCTTTTAGGCAAAAAGTCAGTAGTTAATAATAGAATCAAAAAACATATTACTGTAAATGCAGCCCTGTTGGGAGCAACAAAAAAGCTGACTCCTCTGTCGAGCGAAGAACCATAAACAACGTATGCTTTTTCTGTATTGGATGCGTCTCCTATCTTTCTAAACAAATCAAACCAGGTATAGTTCAAAATAAACCCTATGATTGTTGATATAACACTACCCCAAATCAATATTAAAATCCACTTCTTTGAAACATTAAAAGCCAATATTGCTGACGCAACAAATAAAGATCCGAATAATGCAGTAAAAGAAATCCAATAACCCATTTCTGACAACTCCATAAATCCCAGTACAAAACTCAATGTAATCATTATAACAGGGAATAGTAACGTTATGAAAAGCCATAACATTGGAATTCTTGTGCTAAAAAGTTTCTTTGCAGACTGAAAATTTATAACTATGTATATCGCATTAATTATTAAGGTGACTGTAGAAATAATTGATGTTCCTGTAGACAAAATCCAAGAAAGGACTCTGTATGTTTCAGATAGATTAAGAAATAAAATTATTGAATAAAATATATGGCTAACCTTTCTCAAAAAGATCTATTTAATTAATTCATTATAATTGCCAAATTTATCAAAACAACGTTTATCTCAATCTTTTACCGGGTTTGATTTATCATTTAGGAATACCCGCATTTCCATATTTGCAGTAATTTTTTTGATAGCGTCAATTTTTGATACTTCTTTTGTCATGATAGCATCTGAGAGATAAGTTCCAAGTACTTTGTTTTTATAGTCAAAAAAGTCCCCAATGATCTTTGCGGGGTTTCCCGCAATGATACTTCCACTCGGTATTGATTTTGTAACAATCGAACCAGCCCCTACTATAACATTATCGCCTATACATACTCCCGGCATTATAATAGAGTTAACTCCAATAAATACATTATTACCAATTTTAACCTTCCTATACATATAGCGTCGTCCTTGCTGGTCGTTAAAAAGCCATGTACTTCCATCATGTGTAAGTATAATTACATCCTTTGTAATAGTAACATTATTTCCTATCTCAATCAAAAAGGGTTCTGTTCCAAATCTTCTGGTAAAAATTCTGCAGTTTTTGCCGATTGAAACCCCTATGCTTTTAGCATAGTAAGCCCCTCCTTTTGTGATCCAGATAAATTCTTGATGCATTTTTTTATATAATCTATAAAGAATATTCATTTATTTTTGCTTAATTGTAAATAAACCTTTCGATTAAAATTACTTACAGGCCATTCGAAGCACGAACTCACGTGTGAAAACCATATCGAGTCATATTCGAGATTATTTGAATCAAAATTTATTTTTAGGGTAGGGCTTCCCAAAATTTCATGAAACTTATGCATATTTTCCAAATCACTTTTCTTGCCCAAGGTGCAAAAATCTGACAGTTCACTAATTTGTTTGGAAAAGAAAAATATCAGCTTATCATAAGAAATAATTTTATAGTTGTTAGCTAAATTTTTATCTAAAAATGATAATAGTTTTTTGTTAGAGTAAAGCCATTTGTACATTTCTAATAAATTGCTTCTTTGATGAATTCCCGCTCTTCGTTGATGTTTTTTTGTGGAATATAGCCATCCTCTATAATCTCTTATACACATTATTACCTTCACTTTTCCCTTAAATTTATTAATATTTAATATATATTTAAGACTCGCTATATTTTTTGATGAATCAATTATTATATGATTTGGATAAACTTGCTCCGCTTTTGCGTATACAAGTTCAATCGCGGATTCTATATCCCGAGCTGTTCGGATATCATTTTCTAAATCACTCCAAAAAATGTCTTTACGAACACGCTCAATAAGCTCAATATATGTTTTTGGTGTCCAATAATTTTCACTTTTAAGCCCAAGTTTTATTTTCCATTTAGATGGTTGTATGTTAATATTTTTAATAGCTTGAATTGTTTGAATTACTTCACCGAGAGCCACTACATTCTCATAACGTACCAATTGCGACTGTAAAAATGTTGTTCCGCTTCTTGTTAAACCCGCAATAAAAATTATAGACATAGAATTTAATTAATAAGGGAATACAGTAGCATTTATTCCAACAACTTTTTTTACATAAACAACCATTGTAACGTTTCTAACAATGACTGAAATTGCTATTGCTATTGAGGCGCCCATTATACCCCAGAGATTTATAAAAAAATAATTTAAAACAATACAAATTAATGCACTGGCTGCTGTTATGTAAAAAGCTTCCTTTTGATGTTTTGTCATAGACATTAATAATCCTACAGAGCCACTGAGTGCATTGAATACATTGCTGATTAAAATAATTATCAATGGCCAGAAAGCTACTTTAAACTCTTCACCAAAAAGACTTAAAATAGGTTTGCCAAAAAAGACTACAGGCATGGATATAAAAATAGTAAATACGAAGATGAGCCAGGCAGACTGTTTAACTGTTTTTTGAAGCCCTTTCATATCTCCTGCACCGTATAACTTCGAAATTATCGGTGCTTCTACAAAGTTCACCGCTGTTAACCCAAATAAAATTATATTATCAATCTTAAGTGCCGCATTATAAATACCTACGTCTTTCGGCGTCATTAAAAGCCCGATCATAAACACATCTGCAGTTTTTAAAAGTATCTGCAAGCTGCTCGTGAACAACATAGGCAATGATGTTGACAGCCATTCCTTTATAGCATATACAGGTTTTGCGAATTGTAGTTCTTTAATCTTAAACCTATTCAAACCAATAATCTGATATATTAAAATTATAAGGTTTGATCCGACATAAATCCAGGCAAAAGCAACAGCGCTAATGTTTTTTGTTATTAAATAATAAATACTGATATTAAAAAAAGATAGTAGAGCAGGCAATAAAACGTAGTTTGGCAGTAATGCTAAGGTTAATTTATGTCTTGCCTGCGCAGTAGCTATTAATAAATTTACAAAAGCATATAGTGGCAAAGACAAAATAAAAACCATGTAGGGGTCCCTATTCTCAGGAAGTACATATTTGGTATGGTATATAACAATATAGCTGATTGCTATTGCAAGAATAGACATACAGGTTATACCCAGATATGTAAACCTTTTATATCCTTTTAAATGCGACCAGCTCTTTTCTTCTAATTTCCGTGGATAATAGCGTAGCGTATATGTACCAAATCCTAATAATGTAGGGATAAGCAATAATTTTTGTAAATTAGTAGAGAAACTATAAACACCATAGGTATTTACCCCCAAGAAACGGGCGAGCACCACATTACTTAAAAAAGCGGCGGCGGCACCAAATACCTGATAAATAAACGCCTTTCTCACTTTTTTAACCAGGTCCTGTTTGAAAAGATTCTTCAGTTTAGCACCTAAAGGAGCTTTCATTAATTTTGGTAATAACCCTGATACCATTCTACAAACTTTTTTATCCCTGTTTTTATATCTGTTGATGGCTTAAACTGAAAATCGCTTGCTAATTCATCTATATCGGCAAAAGTTGTCTCCACATCGCCCGGTTGCATAGGCATCATTTCCTTAATTGCTACTTTTCCTAGCGCTTCTTCCAATACATTAATAAATTGCATTAACCGTACTGGCTGGTTATTACCAATATTATACACTTTATAAGGGGCTGATGAAGCGGAAGCATTGCCGGCAACTGCATCCCAATATATATTTGCCTTTGGCGGATGCAACAACACCCTTACAATTCCATCGACAATATCATCGACATAGGTAAAATCCCTTTGCATATTTCCATCATTGAAAACCTTAATAGGCTTATTTTTCATAATAGCATCTGCAAAAATAAAGTAAGCCATATCGGGCCTGCCCCAGGGGCCATAAACCGTAAAAAAACGCAACCCTGTTGTTGGCAGTTTGTATAAATGACTATATACATGCGCCATTAATTCATTGCTTTTTTTAGTAGCAGCATACAATGAAACCGGATGATCGGCACGGTCATGCGTGGAAAATGGTATTTTTTTATTTAATCCGTAAACACTGGAACTGCTGGCATATACAAGATGTTCAATATTAAAATGACGGCAAGCCTCCAGGATATTGGCAAAACCAACAAGGTTAGATTGCATATAGGTTTTAGGATTTTCTATACTATACCGCACACCAGCCTGTGCAGCTAAGTTTACTACTATAGAAAACCGTTCGCGTTCAAACAATCTTGTCAAGCCTTCATCATCTTTCAAGTCAAGCTTAACAAATATAAATTCATTTTTATATATGTTCGAAGCGATAGAATTTCCATATTCTATATCATTTACGTTTATTCCTAAATTCTTTAAACGGGCATATTTAAGATTTACTTCATAGTAAGTGTTGATATTATCAAGGCCTATAACTTTATGTCCCCTGTCAATAAGTGCCTTTGAAAGAAATGAACCAATAAATCCTGCTGCGCCGGTTACTAAGATATTCATCTATGTTTGCTCTTTTTAAACTAATACAGTTTTTAAAATAATTACATTACTTAAAAGACAGCCATTTCTTTTTTTTCTTCTGTTCGAAATAACCGTAACCATAGCCATAGCCGTAACCGTATCCATACCGGTAAGTACTGCCTTTTTTTACGTCGTTTACTATAGTATATAATTTTTTCATCCTACCGGTATCTGTCAGTTCATTTAGTATCTCTATCCCGCTTTTAAAACTATAGCCCTGTCTCATCACATATAAATTTGCATCAGTATATTTCGAAAGTATCTGCGCATCGGTAACAGCGCCAATAGGAGCGGTATCTATTATTATTACGTCAAACGAAGCTCTTAGTACATCAAACATGGTTTCCATTTTATCACTCATCAGCAATTCAGCCGGGTTGGGTGGAACCAGCCCTGAGCTAAAAAGAAAAATATTGGGGGCCACCCTTAATTCTTTTATAAACTCATTAACCGGCCTATCGCCTATTATATAAGAAGTAAAGCCTGATTCATTGGAAAGACCTAACATTGCTGATAATTTAGGCTTACGCAAGTCCATCTCCATCAGTAAAACTTTTTTGCCGCTATAAGCATATGTAGCAGCAAGACCGGAACTTATGAATGATTTACCTTCTCCCGAAATGGTAGATGTAATAAGTATTATGGGACATGGTTTCTTTTTTATTACAAAATCTAAGTTGGTTCTAAACACCCTGAATTGTTCTGCCACAGCTGTGCGGCCGGCCTCTTTCATATTTAATATGCCTTCACCATCATAATGCCCAACTTCTGCAAGTATTGGAACCTGTGTGTTGCCAGTAATATCTTCCCTGCTTACTATTTTATTGGAAAGCAATTGTTTTAAAATTATAAAGCCTGTGGGCAAAATAAACGCAAAGAGTATAGCTGATGCACCAATAAGCATTTTATTTGGAGAATAGGGCAGGTATTCAGACTTGGGTTCCTGTATTACACTAGCACTTGGAATATTGGAGGCCCTTGTTATAGCTGTTTCTTCTTTTTTCTGCAACAGATAAAGGTAAAGCGCCTGTTTTACGTCCTTTTCCCTGGATAAATCTACATATTGGCGCTCCTGTGCAGGCACTTTTTTAATATATCCTGCCATTTGATCATTTTCCTGTGCAATTTTATTCCTGCTTATTTCAAGAGCCTTTTTTTGGCTTTGCAAGCTTCTCACCATGTCGGCACGTACGTTTTTTATTTGCGTACTTAGGTTGGATGCAATGGGATTATTTTCCTTAACGGTAAGGGATAGCCTTTCCTTTTGCAAGACCAGCATATTATACTGCTGCATTAATTGCAGAAAAGTGGGATCTGTCGTTAATAAGGCAGGCACTGTTTTGCTTTTATTCTTTTCGTCCATTAAATAGTCAAGCATGGTAGAAACAACATTCAACTGGACATCCACCTCATTCAATTTTTGATAATAGGCAGAGGTATTTTCTATAAGCATTTGAGATTGGGCTTCAATATTTGCCAGGTTGTTTTTTTGCTTAAACTGCTCTATATCGGTTTCAATGCCTGTAAGATCCCCTGAAACAAGCCCTATACGGCTGTTGATAAATGTGATAGTACTGTCTGAAATTGCATTTTTCTCAGTTAGGTTCCGCTGCATGTATTGCTGAATGAGCGTCTTTATAACAGCTTCGCCTTTCCTAGGAATATTAGTATTATAATCTATCTGGATAACAGTAGTTTGGTCATCCGGGATAGATATTGCCATGTTTTGTTTAATATTGGCAACAACTGCATCAACTGAATTTACAGAAAGAATATAATTCGTTGTGGTAAAATCCTCGCCTGTGGTATTTAAGCAAAGTCTGCCGGCAGGGGTATTAATGGTATCGCCAAAAGCTGCAGTTGCTTTAAAATTATAGTCTTCATTGCTAATAGTATACTTTATTTTTTTTTCGGCAGCTGGTATCGTAACCTCAAATTGGATTAAGCTGATAGAATCAAAAACCGAAAAAAATGTGGCGTTAAAAGGTGTCCTGTCATACAATTCAACGTCTCTTATATCTCCTTTATTTAAATAAGAAACGTTTAGCTGAAGTTCGTTTATCGTTTTAACGAGCAAATCCTGCGTTTTTAAAATAGCCATCTCGTTATATACATTGCTTTGCATGCTAAACAGACCTCCAAAATCCTGCATAATAGCGCTTGTAGCAAAAGATGCAGAGGATGATGAGCCTCCTTTACTGTCATTGTCTTCCACCAAAACCTGTGAATGCACTTTATACATTGGAGTAGAGTACCTTATATACAAAAAGGCTAAGATTAAAAGAGCTATTAAACTTAAAAGGTAAAGTTTCCACTGAACAAGGAATCTGCCAATAATCTTTTTTATATCAAATTCCTCTTCAGGCTTCTGAGAAATCATACCTGTTTGCGTATTATCCATAAACAATTTTAAATTCTTTAATTAACGCGTTCTCAATGCAACAATTACAAGAGTGAGCACAGCCGCAGCTATGGTTATATAACGGTTTCGATAGGCATCCGTGGAAGCAATCTTATATTTATTGGGCTGCACATATACTATATCGTTAGATTGTAGATAAAAATACGGGGAGCTTACAATGTCTTTATTATTTAGATTAAGACGGATAAGTTTTTTATCATTTAGGGTATCGCGCATTAATAACACATTTTCCCGCCGCCCGTATATAGTCATATCGCCTGCAAGTCCCAAAGCATCAAAAATATTCACCCTTTCATTCGGTACAATATAAGTAGAAGGCCTTAACACCTCACCTATTACAGTTACTTTGAAATTCGCGTACCTTACATTTACAATAGCATTATTAAAATATTTATCCACTTCTTTTGTAACCAAATCCTTGGTTTCTGCAGTGGTTAATCCTGCCACATGTAGCTTACCCACAAAAGGAAGTTCTATATATCCATCCTTATCCACCAAATATCCATTTACGTTTTGAGTGCTATTATTCGGGGCATTGCCGGAGACAGGTAAAGTTGTGGAGGTATTATTTATACTATTCGTATTATTAAGCAGGGACGTAACGTCATTATCTATTGTTTCGATGGTTACCGATAAAATATCATCCGGCTGTATCACCGGTGATTTAAAGGGTACCGTTTTAACCACAACCGGCTTTGCAGTATCTGCATAATCCTGGAAATAAGAAACGTTTTTATAGGAAGTGCAGGAGTTTAATAGTAATAATAATGCGGTAAAAAGCAAGAAAGATAAAAAAGACAACCTGGTATGCTTCATGTTAGTATGAATTAATTGCTTTTAAATGGGCCGGTATAGCTATATAATGATATGCCGGCACAACGTAATACAAAAACGGCCTTACAATATTACAGTTGGATATAGTTTCAGTTAGCTGATTCCGGGAACCTTTATAATTCACAATGAATATATTTTAGATAAATCAAAATAAGGACAGATTGGCTTAAAAATCAAATACTATCTGATATAATAAAAATTTACAATATCAAGTTACAGCCTTGCATCAGCAAGTTCTTTGCCAATACATGCTTTTATATCAAAAATAACTGCATTATTCTTTTTGTATGGCATAAAATCCATTTCCAGAAATGCCGCATGCGCAACCGCAATGATAACAGCCGCATAATCCTTGGTTATTTCCTGCCGGGTTATTACATCAATGCCTAATTCCTTCTTCACCTCTTCCTTATTCACCAGCGGGTCATATACATCGGTTTCCACGCCAAATTGCTGCAGTTCGCTGTATATATCAATCACCTTACTGTTTCTTATATCGGGGCAATTTTCCTTAAAAGTTATTCCAAGCAATAAAGCTTTTGAGCCTTTTATGGTATGCCCTTTTTTTATCATCAGCTTTACCACCTTGCCCGCTATAAAAGCGCCCATCATATCATTCACCCTGCGGCCGGACAATATTACCTGGGGATGGTAACCCAGCGAAGTTGCTTTATGCGCCAGGTAATAAGGATCAACGCTTATACAATGCCCACCCACCAAACCAGGCCTGAATTTTAAGAAATTCCATTTGGTGCCGGCGGCGGCCAGCACATCGTTGGTATCAATACCTATACGGTCAAATATGAGCGCCAGTTCATTTACAAAAGAAATATTTACATCCCGCTGGGCATTTTCAATAGCCTTGGAAGCTTCAGCCACTTTTATATTGGGCGCTTTATGCGTGCCGGCGGTTATGATGGTTCTATACAAACTGTCTATTCTTTCAGCAGCTTCCGGTGTTGAACCCGATGTTACTTTTTTTATACTCACCAGTGTATGCACCTTGTCGCCGGGATTAATGCGCTCGGGCGAATAACCCACATAAAAATCTTTATTGAATACAAGGCCGGATGCTTTTTCTAATACAGGCACACATTCATCTTCTGTGCATCCCGGGTAAACCGTTGATTCATAAATAACCGTATCACCCTGTTTTAAAACCCGCGCTGCCATTTCAGAGGCCTCCAACAAATAGCTGAGATCGGGCGCATTATACCGGTCAACCGGTGTTGGAACGGTTATAATATAAACGTTGGCTGCTTTTAGATCTTCCAGAGTGTTTGTAAAAAAAATGCCTTTGGTATGGTTGTTATCCTGTTTTAATGCTGCCTGTAAAATGCCGGGGTCTGCTTCCTGCGTGCGGTCTTTTCCTCCTCTTAATTCGGCAATTCTCTGGTTATTTATATCGAATCCGGTAACGGCAAAATGTTTGGCAAATTCCAGGGCAAGCGGCAAGCCTACATAACCTAAACCAATTACAGCTATCCTGGTATTCATTCTATAAAATAACGCTATGGTGCTTATCTAAAAAAATATTAAATACTTCCCCGTTTATTTACGGCTTCGCCGCCCTCACTCCCATGGTATGAGATATACAAGGCAAAGGGCATAGTTATAGCAGGGCCATAAGGTTGTCAGTGAAGCATGACTACACACTTCCCTGGCGGCGTACGGATACAGTAAAAGGCAGGCTTAATTCGTTCGAGGCGATAAACAACAAGGTGATGAACATTGTTGATTCTTCCGGTTTCACAGATTACTTAACAGGCCGCAAAAAAAAGGATAAAAAAGGATATTTCAAAATTGGATAAAATGAACTTATTGTTTTCCCTTATTATATTTCTTTAACCTACAGGTGAAAAGAGGCTCCAAGCGGCAAGCCTAAAGTTGCAGGCTGCGAACTGCGGGCTTTAAGCTGCAAGCTGTTGGCCGTATAAGGAGAGATTAAATAAAAGATTTAACAAGGAAGCGATTTTGAAAAGGAATTATATCCTTCGGTAATCCAATCTTTAAAGTAGCCAATAATATAGAAAAAGGCAGGTAATTTTTATTCTGTCTCCAGGGGCATTGTAGCGATCTCATATTTTAGATTCCATTCTTTTATACTTTCTAAAATTGGTAAAAAGGCCAGGCCTTTTTCAGACAAACTGTATTCTACCCTTGGCGGTATTTCCTTATAAGCCAATCTCCGCAATAGCCCATCTTCTTCCAGCTCTTTTAACTGTTCGGTCAGTACTTTCCTTGAAATGTTGGGCACAATGGCGTCTAACTGGCCAAAACGGATGGAACGGGTGCCAATTACATTAATTATTATAGGCTTCCATTTATTACCAATAGTGCCAATAGCTCTGGTAAACGGGCAATTCGAATTGCAAAATCTGTCGTCTCTCATGTTTTTAAGATTTGTAGTTACCAAATAGTAACCAGAATAAACTATAATAGTTACAAATATATACTATTGATAGTACCTTCGTGAAACAAATTTAAAATAAAGAAAATGAGCAGATTAAAAAACAAAGTAGCAGTTATTACTGGTGGTAATAGTGGCATAGGGTTCGGCATTGCACAAGAATTTAAAAATGAAGGCGCTAAAGGAGTTATTGTCGGCAGAAACCAGGAAACTTTAGATAGTGCTGTGGCTCAACTTGGCGATAATTTTATAGCCATCAACGCCGATGTAACCAAGCTTGCCGACCTTGAAAGAGTGTTTAAAGAAACATCTGAAAAATTTGGTAAGATAGACGTGATCGTAGCCAATGCAGGTGGTGCAGTTACAGGCGCAGTATTTGGTTCTGTGGCAGATATTGGCGAAGCAGTGTATGATAAGACAATGGATTTAAATCTGAAAAGTGTCTATTTCACCGTTCATAAAGCACTGCCCTATATGAATGATGGCGGCTCTATTATTCTTATCGGGTCAAATGCCGGGCATCGGGCATATTCTTCTTTTACGCTTTATGGTGCTGCAAAAGCGGCTGTAATTCATTTTGCAAAAGGATTTTCAAATGACCTGTTAGATAGAAGGATCAGGGCAAATGTAATATCACCCGGCACAACAGATACGCCGGTATTTGACAAGTTTGTTCCTGCCGAACAACTGGGAGCTGTAAAAAAATACTGGGCAGATGCAATGCCGATAGGCAGAATCGGGCAACCATCTGATATTGGCAAAACAGCCGTTTTCCTGGCTTCTGACGATTCCTCTTTTATGCTGGGCGCTGAACTTCTTGTTGATGGTGGGCTCACCTATTTATCGCCTGCTGAATAATAATCCCAGGTCAATTGTACAGCATGAAAATCACATTTATTAATAAAAACTCTAAAAAATAAACACAATGAGTAAATCAGAAAACAAAGAAACAAGCTACGCAATTATCGGCTTCGGCAATATCGGCCAGGCCCTGGCTACGGCATTTGCCCGTAAAGGCATTGAAGTAGCCGTTGCCACCACGCGCCACCCGGAAAGCTTTGCATCCGATGCAGCCGCAATTGGATCTACAGTTATTCCTAAAACATTCGCAGAAGCCGTTAAAGCGGATATCATCTTTTTGGCTGTCCGCTTTGAGTCGCACCCCGATGTCGCGAAGGCACTGCCAACCTGGAGCGGCAAGACCATCGTCGATGTGACCAATGCCTACGGCGTACCTGTTGAGCAATTGGGAGGACAGCCTTCTGCCAGGGTCGTAGCGAAAGCTTTCACAGGTGCAAAACTGGTGAAGGGCTTCAACCATTTGGCCGCTGCCGTGCTCGCCCGGGACCCGGCTGTACATAGTGGCAGGAGAGTCGTATTTCTTGCAAGCGACGACGACGGCGCAGCCGCGGAGATTGGTGCGCTAGCGGAAAATCTTGGTTTTTCACCCATCAACCTTGGCGGGCTTTCGGAAGGCGGGTTGCTGGTGCAGGCGCGGGGAAAGAGCTGGGGTCAACTTATCTTTAAGGACCTGGTTAACTTCGGCTGATAAACCGATATAAAGGGCATCATAATACAAACAGAATTTTAAAAAACCAAATATCAAGGTTGCTATTGCAACCAGGTAATTTAAGTAACGAGGCTACAGGATATTATTCTTTTAGCTGATATCATAAAAAAATCATGAGTAAATTAAAAAATAAAGTAGCGATAATTACAGGTGCTTCAAAAGGAATAGGTGCTTCTATCGCAAAACACTTTGCCAGTGAAGGTGCAAAGGTGGTTGTAAATTATGCCACAAGTAAAGAGGGCGCAGATAGCGTGGTTAAGGAGATAACCGGCAAAGGCGGCACTGCTATTTCGGTGCAGGCCGATGTATCGAAAGTAGCCGACGTAATAAGACTTTTTGAAGAAACAAAGAAAGAATACGGTACGCTGGATATTTTGGTAAACAACGCAGCGTTTCATATTTACCAACCTGTTGAACAAGTATCAGCCGAAACTTTTCATCAGCATTTCAACGTCAATGTTTTGGGACCGGTACTTGCTACCCAGGCATCGTTGAAACTGTTTGGCGACAAGGGGGGCAATATCATCAACATCAGTTCAGGTGCAAGCAAAATGCCTCTTCCTGCAGCTTCGTTGTACTCTGCAACTAAAGCGGCATTAGATGCTATAACAATTGCTTTGTCGAAAGAACTGGGTGCAAAAAACATTCGTATCAATTCTATTTTGCCAGGCGCTACGGAAACGGAAGGCGCAAACAGTGCTGGTGTCACTCCCGGCAGCGAGTATGAAAGAATGTTTATAGCCAATACGCCCCTTGGCCGCAGAGG
>JAEWBD010000275.1 GCA_023391315.1 Bacteroidota bacterium
GCATATCCCATTCCCTTCCAATACGGCCGGTGCCGATCACACCAACATTGATAAGGTTGGACGGTGCATTTTTACCTAAAACCCTTGCCGGAACAATGGTGGGAAAGCCGCTTAGCAAAGCGGCGCCACCGGCCCCTTTTATAGTGGTTTTAATAAAACTTCTTCTCGAAGCAGATGATTGATCTTTTTGCATGATAATGATATTTATGAGTTAATATGGCAGTGGATCGTTTGGTGTTTTTGCATGTGCTTTTGAATAATCCAATGGCTGTTGTTTGCTTAAAACCCATTGCAAACCGCCCATAATATGTTTGCGGAATTCAGGTTCTTTATACGTTGCGCTGTCGTGCCCCAAAGAGGTGTACCATTCCCTTCCGCCATCAAATTCATGGCACCATACAGAAGGAAAAGTGTTGCCGTATATTACCGGCTTGCCTTTATCATCAACTGTTGAAAGATCATGCACCATTAAAACATGTATGTCGGGGTTTATTTCTTTTGTATAATAACATTCATCATCGCGCTTCCAGGTATTTGGGAGAAATGATGTGGAAGGATTGTTATGATCGATAATAATTTCTGTAAAAGGCTGGTGTTTAGCGTGGCGCTCAAAGGTGCCACCCACAAGGCGTTTGAACCAGGGCCAGTTTCTTTCAGTGCCCGTTACGGAATGAATGGCCACAAAGCCGCCGCCTGCTTCTATATAATGCATTAAGGCAAGTTTCTGCGCATCGTTATCAAACACATCATTATTGGTGCTGGTAAAAATGAGCGCATTGTATTGCTTCAAATTATCATCATTAAATTTTGCAGGGTCATCTGATACATCAACCGCAAAGCCGTTTTGCGCACCCAATTCCTCTATGCATCTTGCAGCAGCAGCAATATTATCGTGCACGTAACCTTTGCCATTTTTTGTATAAACAAGCACTTTTACTTGCTTCCAGTTAACATTATTTACCGCTGTTTCTTTTTGTGTTTTGCAGGCGCATAATACCGTTATAATAAACAGGAAGTTTAGTGCAATAAATTTTCTCATGTGCCAACTATTATTAAGTTAAGAGTGAATTGTCAATAGTAATGTTCACATTGATAGCAGCGATGGTATTAAAACAGGCTACTGATAACTCACTTATTTATTTTTTGTATGCTGATGGCAGGCGGTTGTGCAAAAGCCTTCCATATAGTTTCTGCTTCTTTGGCCGTTATAGTGCCATCGTACACCAGCATCCTGTATTTTAAAACGTTGTTTTTGCCCGGCATCAAAACCCAGCTTTTATTTCTCGTGGGGCTAAAGCTGAAGAATACATCGCCCCGGCCATTCATATCTTCAGGCCATACCCGCATTGGTTCCGGGAAATTGTAATTGGAAGGATAGCTCATAAACTCAATGCCTGAATGCCCGCTTTGCATATCGCCGTCAACCGTGCACCAGCGGGCTGTGGATGCATCTGCATCTTTTCTCGTTTTACCTTCTGATGTAAGCACTTTGCTATTCTTGTTGTTCCAGTCCGGCGCAGCGCGGAAACCAAAACCTCCATAGCGGTATTCTTCCAATGTTATTGTATCATCTGCTGCGTTATTCAGTGTTGAAGTAAAATCAACCAGCCAAACATGTTCGCCGGTATTATACACACGCACATCCCACACTTCATTCATAGCGATAGACTCATCACCCTGTTGCGGAATATT
This sequence comes from Bacteroidota bacterium, assembly GCA_023391315.1. Taxonomy (GTDB): domain Bacteria; phylum Bacteroidota; class Bacteroidia; order Chitinophagales; family Chitinophagaceae; genus Parafilimonas. The sequence goes on from JAEWBD010000275.1 coordinate 1,693, forward strand.
AAAAGCCACATGATTTTGTAAAGCTTTGAAACCTGCATACACAGCGCCTGCATCTTTATTAATAAAACCCGCAAAACGCACCGTGCCTTTTTTATCGCCGAGGTTCCAGAAATCAACTTCTTTTCCTTTATATAAAACATGCGTCCACGGGTTCCAGATGCCTACATGATGATAATGATCTTTTGGATTGATCTGCGTAAGCACATTGCCTGCGGGAGACCATAAAGGATGTATGAAGCCGCTGCGTTTGAATGCGGTATCAACGCCTGCAGGCGGATAATGTGTGCGGTAATTATATTGTAAAACGTTTTTGTTGTATGCTTTTATAACGAGTGCAGAATCGTCTTCCACCTGTAACGGGTTTTGCTCCGGCCTCCTGTTTTTTTCAATGGATAGCGTGAATGTTCTTTTAGAAGAAACAGGCTGCGGTGTAAGCATCCACCATAAAAAGCGGTGATAATTTTGTTCCACCTGGCAGGCAACTTCAACCATGCCGTTTTTACTTACTTCTTTCAATACAAGCACTGAATCGCTTTGCTGCGTTATATCATCAAGATCAATATACATAGGTATGGCAACAGTTGCAGCTTCTGCATTCACCGTAAATGTTGCAAGTACCTGGCAGCCTGCATTAAAGCTGCTGAATAATGTTACAATAACAAGGAATAAAGTACAGGCGGGAACCTTTTTCATTATGACTTTTAGCGAATCGTTTATAGAATGTGTTGAAACAAAAGTATAGTGTTAAGAACGTGGAAACAATAGCATGATTTTTGAAAAAATTATTGTTAATGTTGCAAACGTTTCCGGAAACGTTTGCAATAAATTTCATTCAATATTCTAATAGAAAATTTTGAAAACAATTATTGATAAATACGTTTTGTTGTATATTGTTTAATATACCTGGTCATTTTATTATATGAATTTGCTTGAATTGATTGCAGGGAAAATTGAGGTTAAAATGCAGGCAGGGGATCAGTTGCAGAACATGCGCCCGGTTATAATCAAAATATGCTGCGCTATTTTTTCAGCAAACGATTTTATATGACTTAATTAAATTTTGCAGTACAGTTATGAACCCACTTCATGATATAACTATAAAGGATATTGCACAGCGCTTAAATGTGTCGGTGTCAACCGTATCGCGGGCATTAAGGGGCAGTACCGATATAAAAAAGGAAACGCGTGAATTGATATTGCAGGTGGCAGACGAACTGAATTACAGGCCAAACCCCATTGCACTGTCATTAAAAGATAAGAAGACAAAAGTGATTGGTGTGATGGTGCAGGAGATAGCTAACAATTATTGCTCGGCTACTATTGCAGGCATTGAAGACTATGCCAATAAAATGGGTTACCAGGTGCTCATATCACAAAGCCATGAGAAGTACGATGTGGAGGTAACCAACCTGCACCTGTTGGCATCGAGAAGGGTTGACGGAATAATTATCACTTTATCTAACGAAACAAAAAATGCTGCGCATTTGCAGGACCTGATTGATAAAGGCATGCCGGTGGTGATGTTTGACCGGGTTTGTGAATACCTGCCTTCACATAAGGTAATCGTGGATGATTATGAAGGATCGTATAATGCTGCTGAACATCTTATACAGCAAGGGTATAAACGCATTGCACATCTTACCATTTCCCCCTGCCTGGCCATAACGCAGCGGCGGCTGCAAGGTTATAAAGATGCGCTCAAAGCGCACGGTCTTAAAACAAAAAAAGAATGGATAATGCATTGTGATTTTGACCCAGGGCATATGGAAAATGATGTGCGCAATTTATTATCAGGCCCGCACAGGCCGGATGCGATCTTCAGCTCGGTGGAGCGTTTGTCGATGGTATGTTTAAAAGTTATGAAGCAGATGAATTTAAAGGTGCCCGACGATGTTGCCATTGCGGGTTTTTCCGACAATCCTGTAAGTGGTTTTTTAAGCCCTGCACTTACTTCGGTGGCACAGCCAACTTTTGAAATAGGCCAGCATGCTGCTGCTTTATTGATAAGCCAGATTGAAACCAAAGAGCGGCCAAAAGAATATTCAACCATTCAGCTAAAAACCAGGCTGGATATACGCGAATCTTCCCTGGCAAAAAAGCAACCTGCCCATACTTTACCATAATGATAACAGGTATGGTATCATCACGGCAGCAGGTCTTCTAACTCATTCAACTTAATTTCTTCCAGCAATTCTCTTTTAGGAGGATTGCTTTTTGATTGCCATTTTATTAGACGGATACAGCCGCCGGCAATTTCAATTCCCGTTATATCGCCATCATCAAAACAACAGCAGCCACTGTTGAAATAAGAAGGAATAATTTTGGAAAGATCAGGCGCTGTAGGATTTACAGGCTTGGCCCTGGCTATTTCATCTTCAACCGCTTTTATAGCATCCTCCTCTTTATTCTTTTGCGCCTCGGCAAGTTTTACATACAATCTTTCCAGGTGTGTAAGTGACATAAAAACGGGCTGATGTGTGTGGCCTGTTATCAGCAGCACATTTTTTTCAACGCTGCTCCATTCGTACATAATGGTGTTGTGCAAAGACTTTAACTGATTATTGAAAGCAGGTGTGTTGGGATTAATATCAAGCAAGCCCTGTACCGGCCCCCAGACATTTGCTACAAAAAATTTACTGAAGGCATTGCCATCGCTTTGTAAATCGCCCTGGTGGCCATGTGTGAGATAAATTTGAAATGGCCGTTCATTTAAAGTAGTTGTAAGAATACAGCCTTCATATATCGGCACCTTTTCACCATAAATATTTTCCAGTTGTACCCATGCAAGCGGGTCGTTTGCCCAATACAAATCATGGTTGCCGAATATTTTTATAAACCGCTTTTGCTGCACAAATAATTTCTCTTTTTCAAATGAAATTCTGTTGTGCCTCTTTACCTGGAAAATATTATTCTCCCACAACTCTTCCCCATCGCCAAGGTTAATGAAAACAAAACCTTCTTTGAGATAATAATCCAGTGCGGCAACATAAGCCTGTTCGCAAACTGCAAAATCATCCGCTTTGTTTTTGGCGCCTTTGTGCTGATCGGAGAATATGATTATTTTTTGTGAAGCTGTATTAAATGGGATTGTTAGCCCTTTCTTTTTATCGCCGGTTAAGATTTTTGAATGTAATTCTGTAAGTGATTTAAACACCCTTTCTTTATCAGGCCGTGAAGAAAATTTTTCCGCCAGGCGTACAACAAGTTTGCGAAAGAGTTTAATGAGCAATTTTTTCATGCGATAAAATGGGATTTGGTTCCTTTAAGCTGTTACCTGCCGGGCAGCTTAAAGGCAACGTATGCATCGCCGGAAGTTGTATTAAGTTTTCCGCCACCGCAGGCAATTACAATATATTGCTCGCCATTAATTTCATAAGTGGCAGGCGTGGCGAATGCAGGCGCAGGCAGCTTATATTCCCATAATAATTTTCCGTTGCGTTTATTAAAAGCGCGTAAATGCCCATCCCTTGTTGCGGCAATAAACAATAAACCACCTTTTGTAATTACAGCGCCGCCATAATTTTCAGAGCCGGTATGAATGCCCTTTGCTGCATAATAGGGATGATCGCCCAGCGTATCGCGCCAAACATATTCACCGGTATTCAGATCTATTGCATTTAACGTGCCCCAGGGCGGTGCAATGGCAGGCAGGCCTTCTTTTGATACAAACCAGTTGTAACCCGTAATGGCGTAAGGCATCTTTAAATACGGATCTTCTTTTTTTGTTGTATCAACAAATTTATTTTGTGCGACGGAATGTATATCCAGCACATAAGCGGTAACAGCCTGCTTTTCCGCCTCTGATAATTGTGTAAAGGCAGGCATCATTCTCCTGCCGGTTGATATAAGGTCGTGCAGTTGTGTTGCCGTATATTTTTTATTGATATTAATGAGTGAAGGATAGTTGCCGCCACCCTGTCTTTCAGCACCATGACAGGTCATGCAATTTGTTTTATATAAACGCTCTCCCGCATTAAGCACTGTTTCATTTTTTGATGCATCATCTTTCAGATCAACTATTGTTAATACACTTATTTGTTCATTGGCATTTACATATAGAATGCCTGTTTCAGGATCATAGGCAGGGCCGCCCCATTCGCCGCCGCCGTCGAGACCGGGCACTACTATTGTTCCGCGTTTTGAAAGCGGCTGAAACATATTGCCTTTGTCATAACTTTCGAATTGTTTCTTTACTGCTTCATATGAACTATCCGGCAACAAAGTATTCAAATCATTCTCTGTTATGTTTTGCTTTGAAAAGGGTGCAGGCTTAACCACATAAGGTTGTGTTGGTGAAAGGTATTCGCCTTCCAGTTCTGTATTTTGCGGCACAGGCCTTTCTTCTACAGGATAAATGGGCTTGCCTGTTTCGCGGTCGAGCACAAACACAAAAGCTGTTTTGGTGGTGAAGGCAATGGCATCAATTTTCTTTCCGTCTTTATTGATGGTTACCAATGCAGGCGGAGAAGAAAGATCATGATCCCATGTATCGTGATGTATGGTTTGAAAATGCCAGATGCGTTTGCCGGTTGCCGCATCCAATGCGAGCATGCTGTTGGCAAACAAATTATCACCCCGCCTTTTACCGCCATAAAAATCAAACGAAGCAGAACCTGTTGGTGCAAATACGATTCCCCGCTTTTCATCTAATGTAAAACCGCTCCATACATTAGCGCCGCCAATATGTTTGTAGGCGGCAGTGTCTTCCCAGGTATCATAACCAAATTCGCCGGGTTGTGGTATGGTATGAAAAACCCAGCGCAGTTTGCCTGTCTTCACATCAAAAGCGCGGATGTGGCCGGGGGCTGCATTGGCACCTTCATCCACGCGGCTGCCCATTATAATTACATCTTTATAAATAACGCCGGGCGAAGTAGCCGTAATAAACTTATCGCTTACATCGCGGCCAAGGCCTGTATGCAGATCAAGTTTCCCGTTTTCACCAAATGATACTACAGGCTTTCCATCTGCAGCATTAATGCAATACAAATCGGTGCCGGCCGTATAAAAAATACGTTTATCATTGCCTTCATTCCAATAAGTAACACCGCGGCAGTTATTTAAAATAAAGAAAGATCTTTTATTGGCACTGAATGAATCAAAAGGATTGAATATCCATTTTTGTTTGCCGGTTGCAGCATCGAGCGCAAACAATTTCATTAATGGAGAAGTGCCGTATAAAACACCATCCACCATTATGGGGTTGCATTGTATCTGCGAATGATTGGCAGTATCCACATCGCCGGTATTGTACGTCCACACAGGCTGCAGTTGTTGTACATTGTTTGTATCAATCTGCGTTAAAGAAGAGTAGTGATTATTGTCGCCATTACCGCCATACATTTTCCATCCATTATAATTGCTGGTTGAAGAAGTGCAGGCATAAAAAAAATACAGGCAAAATAGAAAAGAGATCAATCGTTTAAACATGAGCTTACATCAGTTTTGTACCGGGCAACAAAATAAGTTTTTAATGGCTGTTTAAAAACTTTATTGTTTCGTTGCATGATTGATGATAGTATAAAAAAGCCCGGCCCGATTTCGAAAAATAAGGCCGGGCAAATCAATAATAACATAAGAACTACTTCACCCTTTTACCAATTTTATTTCCGGCAATGGCATAGTATAGAATGAAAAGATAGCAAGGCACCATTATCCAGAATGCTTTTTGCAGGCCAACATGTTCGCCAATAATAGCCCATAATTTTGGAAGGATGGCGCCACCTGCAATGCCTACAATTAATAATGCTGAGCCTGTTTTAATATGTTTGCCCAGGCCGTCAATTGCCAGTGGCCACAATGCAGGCCAAACGGGCGCATTGGCAAAGCCAAGCAACACAATAAATGTAATGGATGTATAACCTGAAGTGAAGATAGCACCCAGCGAAAAAATAATACCTAATACGGCTGCAATGCGCAGTGATTTTTCCTGGCTGATATATTTCGGAATCAATGCAATACCCAGCAGGTAAGACACAAGCATCGCTATCATGGTGTAAGTGGTAAAGTGTTTGGCTATATCAAGCGGTATGTTTATTTCTTTGCCATACACCTGGATAATATCGCCTGCCATTACTTCAACACCTACATATAAAAACAAAGTAATAAAACCCAGGAAAAGATAAGTGTATGAAAAGATGGAACGCGTGCCTTTTTCGTTAGTTGTTTCGTCTTCTTCTGTCTGGATGTTAGGCAAAGAAGACAAACGTATCATTATTGCCAGTAACACCAAAACAATCGCCAGCACTATGTACGGCATTATTACCTGTGAGGCCAGTTGATCTAATTTTGCTGCTTTATCTGCCGGGTTAAGCGTAGCAAGATTCGCTTCAAAGCCATTCATGTCTTTTAATAAAATGGCGCCCATAATCAATGGTGCTAATGCGCCTGCGCCTTTATTACAAATGCCCATAATGCTCATACGTTTGGCGGCGCTTTCTATGGGGCCAAGTATAGTAATGTATGGGTTGGATGCTGTTTGCAATAATGCCAGCCCGATACCAATTACAAATAAACCTGTAAGAAATAAACCAAACGTTCGCTGCTGCGCTGCGGGAATAAATATCAATGCGCCGGTTGCCATTACCAGCAAGCCATACATCATACCGTTTTTAAATCCTACTTTATTAATTACCCATGATGACGGAAAGGCCATTACCGCATAAGAAATATAAAACGCAAATGTTACCCACACCGCCTGCGATGTATTTAGCTCACATGCAATTTGCAGGTAAGGAATCAGGGTGCTGTTTACCCAGGTTACAAAACCAAAAATGAAAAACAGGATACCGATAATGAAGATGGATTTTGATGTGCCCGATTGGGGCTTTGCTGTTATTTCAATTGGCCGTGCATACTCTTCTGCTTGCTGCATATTGTTGTATTGGTTTTAGTAAAGTAAATAGTCAAAATATGTTATAAAAGCGAAATGGTTTTATAACCTTTCAAATTTAACCTGCCGGCGTTAATAGCCGGTAAACAAACGTTTGCGTTATTGTGCCGGCAGAAAACAGCAAATGGTCTGACGCCTGATGCGTCTGACCGCGTTAAATTTTCAGTTTATTTTATATGTATGTTTTCCGGTGTTCCATCCAACATATTGGCAGACAAGATACTTTACAAATTTCTCTTTAAGCGTAAAGCTTTGCTTCTTGTGTTATAAATAAGCGGAATTCGTTTTTACTGTTAATATTGATATTTATATTCACTCATTCAAATTCTTGCCGCATGAAACCAGAAACTTTATACCTGCTGTTTATAATTATATTATTTACAATTCATTCTCCTTCGCATACCAATAATGCTCCCTTAAAAAAAGAATTGCAGGCAAGTGAATTGAAGCCTTACGGGCGGTCGTTTTTAAATGCAGAAAATAATCTCGAACTTATAAGCTCTGCAGTTCATTTTAGTTTCAGTTTTATGGGCACATCCTGCACCATTAATGCTTTTGTAAATGATGCAAACGGCCATAATTATTTACAATATGAATTGGATGGTGTGTATCAGAAACGGTTAAAAGTTGCGGGCAATAAAGTTCAATCTATAACGATTAATGCGGGCAGTGATGGCAGGCATACAGTAAGTATATATAAAGCCACCGAGGCTACTACAGGCCCTGTTGTTATACAAAAAATTATAGCTGATAATATTAAAGTGATCAGGCCATCTAATGAACCGCTGATAGAGTTTATTGGCAACAGTATTACCTGCGGTGCTGCCGCCGATACGACTGAAGTTAAATGCGGGCAAGGCGTTTACCACGATCAGCATAATGCCTATATGGCTTACGGGCCAAGGGTTGCAAGAGCCTTACATGCCAATTATATTGTAAGCAGTGTAAGCGGTATTGGCATTTACCGCACCTGGAATATGGATGCGCCTTCCATGCCGCATGTGTATGAAAAGCAAAGCCTGCAAACAAGCGATACGATGTTTTGGAACTTCTCAAAGTATTCACCCAAAATTGTAAGCATTGCATTAGGCACAAATGATTTGAGCAGAGGTGACGGCGTGCATGCAAGACCGCCATTCGATAGCGGTGTTTTTGTGAAGAATTATACTGCTTTTGTGCAACAGGTAAAATCAAAATATCCAAAAGCCACTATTGCTTTGTTAAGCAGCCCGATGGTTAACGGCGATAGCAGGATATTGCTGCAAAATTGTTTAACGGCTATAAAAAATAATGTGGATGCGTTATATCCAAAAGATAAAGCTGTGCAGTTATTTTTCTTTCAACCTATGCAGGCGCATGGCTGTGCCGGCCATCCAAGTGTGGAGGAACATGCAGTACTTGCGAATGAATTATTTCCTTTCTTTAAAAAATTATTATAGCATTTTATAAAGCGGCTATTACGAAGGCTAGCCCGGGGGCGGTCCGCTTCGTGCGGCGCCCCCGGCGGGCGGCGGTGGCATATTCCCATCGCGCCTGAAATCTGGAAGCCTTCTCTGTTGTTGCTGCTGGCCCTTTGAAAAATTTCGAAGGTTATAGGTGAATGTTAGCATGAAATAGCGGGTAAGCACTTTTGTTTGAACATCGCGTATGTAAGTAGGCGCTACCGTTCTTGTTATGCTTTGATTCTGATTTAATAAATCATATACGCTGAAACGCAGCTCTCCTGCTTTGCCTTTTAAAAACTGTTTTGCAAACGAAGCATTCCATAAAGGCACTGCCGTATTATAGCCATCAGACCTGCCGCTGTAAGCGGTATAATTAAAATCGCTTTCCAGTATCCAGCCTGAAGTGGTATAGTAAGTAGCGCCTACACTTAAATTCTGTGAAAAATAATTATCGTTCTGACCAGACTGAAATGAATAACGTACAACATTATAGGTGGGCGTTGCAGAAAAATTCATATCGAAATTCTTCTTCAGGTTGGTGGTGAATTTTACAGTTTCGCCAATTGTATAATTGTTTGTATAATTGACCGTATCGTTTATGATGCTGGCGTTTCTTGTGCTGGTAAAATTGGTTGTGAAATTCAGGTTTGATTTTGGCTTCTTTAGTTGAAACCCGTAATTAAAAAATGCTGAAATATTATAGGCGCCGCTAAGGTTGGTGTATGTAACCGTATCAATGCCTTTATTTCTTTTAACCGATTCAACAATATCGTTGGTGGTAAAGCTTGCATTTACGGTTGCAAAAATGTTATGAAAATTGTTTTCACCACTGCTGAAATTATTACCGCGGTTGAAGCTGAAATTATTATAAAAGGCCCTGAATGAATGTGTAAATGATTGTTTCAGGCTTGGATTACCAACTTCTACATTTAAAGGATCGCTGTTATCAATTACAGGCTGCAATTGCGTAACATTCGGCTGGCTTGTTCTGCCGGAATAATTAAACCGGAAATTAGATGTGCGGTTAAACCTGTAAGTAAGATTGGCCGTAGGATACAGGTTAGTATAATGCTGCGTAAGATTAATATCTTTTGTGTTATTAATGCTGGTAAGATTGCCAAACTGTATGCCATTGCCCACACTGAAATTCATTTTCTCCGTTTGAAAACGGTAATTTAAAGTAACCCTGTTTGACGAATAAGTGTTTTCATAATTATTGGTAAGCAGTGAATCAATAGTGGTAAATTTTTCAGTGGCGCTGTCATAATCATAAGTTACCTTATCTGAAGTGTTTTTATTATAACTGTAATTATAATTTAATTCAATGAGCGACCTTTTGCCGATGGGTTCTGTATAAGATGCCGTTGCACTTATTCCCTGCGCTTTTGTGGATGCAACATAATGCTGGTTAATGGTATAAGAGGAGTCAATGCCACCGGTATAATAATTTGTAAGCGAATAATTATTGCCATTGGCATCATTGGTATTTCCTGAGCCGGTTAAGCCCAGTGAAAAAGTTCTTCCTTTGGTTTTAAAGCGGTGCCTGAACAAGGCGTCGATGCTGCCATTATAACCTTTATTATTGCTGAGGGATGTTGCATCTGCATTATTTAATAAGCCCGTTTTACCCTGCGTGGTTGTTGTTTGGGTAATGCTGTTGTTATTTGTTTCCTGGTAAGAAATGTTAGGCCTTATGATCATTGAGTTCAATGAATCAAATTGTGTTTCCATATTAAAATTCAGGCGATGGTTTACATTTCTTCTTGATGAAGATTGTGCCTGGTTATTAAACATGGAAGAATCATTTGTAACAAAATTTTCTGTCTGGCTGTTCTGTTCTTTTTCAGTAAGGAGGTTATTGTAAAAATAGCTGCCATACACTTCGGTATTCTTTCCCCAAACATCGCGGTAATTTATGCCTGCAGCGCTTGTAGTGATCAGGCCATTGTTGTTGCTGTTGGCGTTAAGGCTTTGCAGTTGCTGCATTTGCCCGCCACCTCCTCTGAAACCGCCACCGCCACCGCGAAATCCTCCTCCGCCGCCCCTTGAGCCACCTCTGCCTGAAGACCCAAAAATATCCTGTGGTGTAAAGTTTTGTTTGTTTGTATTATTCAACTGCCCGATAAAACTTATTTGCTGATTGCCCTTAAACATGCTGTAATTTGCTGCTACGTTGTACAAGCCTTTATCACCAGCACCGGCAACAAACTTCCCAAAGCTGCCGGAATTTTTTTTGGTAACGATGTTAATCGTCTTCGTGCGGTTGCCATCATCAAAGCCTGTAAACTGGCTTTGATCACTCTGGTCGTCAAATACCTGTATTTTATCAATTACATCGCTGGGCAAATTTTGTGTGGCCATACGCGGATCATCACCAAAAAAACGCTTGCCATTTACCAGCACACGCTGCACCGATTCACCCTGCGCTTTTATATTACCATCTTTGTCCACATCCACACCAGGCAGTTTTTTCAAAAGGTCTTCTGCGGTTGCATTGGGTTTTGTGGCAAATGCATTGGCGGTAAATTCAAACGTGTCTTTTTTTATAATGATGGGCGGTGTTTCTACCACCACTTCAGCCAGTTCATGTGCATGCGGCTGCATATAAATTATACCTGCATTAAGCGCTGTATTTATACTGTCAATGGTGAAATTGGTTAACCGCGGTTCATAGCTGCTGAACGTAACTTTTAATATATAATTACCGATGGGAAGATTGGTTATTAAAAAACTCCCGTCTTCTTTAGACAGGGATTCTTTAAATGAAGAAGAGTCGCTGTGCAAAATACTTACCGTTGCATTTTTCAGTGCCTCGTGTTCAGAACTGTCCCTTACAACACCTTTTATTGAACCGGGAATATCCTGGCTGAACGAAGCAGCAGCAGTAAGTAAAGAAATGATTATAAATAAAATTTTATACTTCATGCTAAAGTTTAACACCTTCAATTAAGGATATACAAACTTTGCATTAATGTTTAACAGCCTGAAAATAAATTCGATTAAAACGGGAAATGTTGCGGCGAAAGCAACTATTTAAAAACTGTATTTCTTAAAAACTGCCTACGCTAATATTAACCTGCCCTTCCCTGGAATTCTGAAATATTGTTTTTGAACCATCGGTTGTCCAGAAAAAGTCATTGCCTTTATAATAGTCAATACGATAGCTTGCACTTAGGATAGTTACTGCATCAGTAGTAATGGAATGTTTAATATTTACAGGTACAAAGTCATTTACTTTTTGTTTGGCCAATACGGTATCCCATACTATTCTGTCACCTGTTCCACCCGTATGATTATAACTGATGATTTGCAGCGTTACACTTGCTTCAAGGTTTGGGTCGCCCCCGTCAGCCTTTAAATCATAGGTTATTGTTTTATTAATATTATCTAATGATTGGTTTATGGCACTTTCTTTTTTGCAGCTAAAAAAGAAGCCAACAACTAAAAGGAGTGTTAGGGTTTTTTTCATAATGTAATGGTATTACTGTTAAGAAAATTATATCGGCCTGGCTAATCGCACCCATAAAAATACTGCATGTACAAATAAAATTCAGTAAAAAATTTACTGCCTATATTTGCACCCCGAAAACCGATTGTACTTATATATTATTAATGCAAAAAATTGTTATGGCAAATTCCAAAGTTAGCGAACTGCTTGGCGACAAAGCCGAATACCTGTTAGATTATTCGAGCCCTGCAATAGATAAATCTACACTGCATCTCCCGGGCCCGGATCATTTAGACAGGATATGGAAAGAAAGCAACCGCAGCAACCGTGTTTTAGGCAGTATGCAGCAATTGCTTGGTCATGGCCGCCTTGCCAATACGGGTTATTGTAACATCTTCCCGGTTGACCAGGGTATTGAGCACAGTGCCGGCGCCTCTTTCGCTATCAATCCAATATATTTCGATCCTGAAAATATCATTAAACTGGCCGTTGAGGCAGGCTGTAACGCCGTTGCCTCCACTTATGGCGTATTGGGAATTATGAGCCGTAAGTATGCGCATAAAATTCCGTTCATCGTAAAAATCAATCACAACGAATTTTTAAGCATGCCCAATACTTACGACCAAACTTTGTTTGGCTCTGTAAAAGATGCATGGAATATGGGCGCTGTGGGCATTGGTGCTACCATTTACTGGGGCAGCGCAGAAAGCCGCAAACAGTTAAAAGAAATTTCTGAAGCATTTGAATATGCACACGAATTGGGTATGATCACCATTCTCTGGTGCTACACAAGAAATAATGGTTTTAAGGTTGATGGGGTTGACTATCATACTTCAGCCGATTTAACCGGCCAGGCAAACCATTTGGGTGTAACCATACAGGCTGATATCATCAAACAAAAATTACCTACCAATAATGGCGGCTACCTTGCAACAAAACATGGTAAAACAAGCCCGCTGGTTTATTCAAAATTAACAACAGACCATCCGATTGACCTTTGCCGCTACCAGGTTTTAAACTGTTATGCAGGCAGGGTAGGGCTCATCAACTCCGGTGGTGAAAGCAAGGGCGCATCAGATATGGCAGATGCAGTGGCAACGGCTGTTATTAACAAACGTGCCGGCGGCATGGGCTTAATCCTTGGCCGTAAAGCATTCCAGCGCCCAATGAATGAAGGCGTTGAGATGCTGGAGAAAATTATGGATGTTTATAAGGATGAAAGCATTACAATTGCTTAATTGATTAAAAAACATAACTTGCATGGCGGGTGAAATCTTAACAAAGATTTTCCCGCCATTTTACGCTTATTAAAGTTTATGGCAGAACTTAACGATGAACTTAGTGAATCGCTTTCCGGTGAAGAAGGTTCTAAAGAGGAAACAGGGGGCAGCGAAACAAAAGAGAAATGGTACAAGCGTTTGCGCAAAGGCATCACTACGTCTACTTCCGAGAAAAGAGAAATGCCCGAAGGTTTGTGGAGCAAGTGCCCTGAATGCCACTATATCTGTACCACCAGCGAACTTAAAGAGAACTTATACGTTTGTCCAAAATGCAATTATCATCACCGTATAGGCAGCGAAGATTATTTTGAGATATTATTCGATGGTGAAAAATATACCGAGCTTTTCGATAACATTCAAAGCATAGATTTCCTGGGTTTTACCGATTTAAAACCTTACCAGAAAAGGCTCGATGAAATTCATTCCAAAACAAATCTTAAAGACAGCATGCGTGTCGCCGTAGGCGACATAAACAGCATTGAATTAGTGGTAGCCTGTATGGATTTTGAATTCATCGGCGGCTCGCTTGGCAGCGTAATGGGTGAAAAATTCAGCCGCGCTGTTGATTATTGCATACAGAATAAGTTGCCATTTCTTGTAATAAGTAAAAGTGGCGGCGCCCGCATGATGGAAAGCGCTTTCAGCCTGATGCAACTGGCAAAAACAAGCGGTAAGTTATCGCAGTTAAGCGATGCCGGCTTGCTGTTTATTTCTTTATTAACCGACCCTACATTCGGCGGTATCTCTGCCAGCTTCGGCATGCTTGGCGATTTTAATATTGCCGAGCCCGGCGCTCTTATTGGTTTTGCCGGCCCGCGTGTAATTAAAGAAACCATTAAAAAAGATTTGCCCGAAGGTTTCCAGCGCAGCGAGTTTTTACTGGAACATGGCTTTCTTGATTTTATTGTTGACCGCAAAGCTCTCAAAAGTAAGCTCACCACGCTTATAAATCTTATAGAGCATTAACCATCGTGTAAGTTTTTTTAATGCTTCGCATTTTTTATTTTTATGATACTGGCTTTTGTATTGCGTGGCATCTTTCCTGCCTGAATGCATTCACGCAGGCAGGGTGGTGTCACTCACTTTAGCTGTAGTGCTTATTTCAGCAATAATAAATCACTGCAAAGTTTTATTTAATCAGTAAAATAATTACCCGCAGGGAACAGAGTATGAATAACAGGCAGGCATATTTTAATTATTACATTGAGGATAAATATGTGGCGGGCGTAGTATTGCTTGGCACTGAAGTGAAAAGCATACGCGAAGGCAAAGTAAGTTTTAACGATGCCTATTGCCTGTTTGATAAGAATGAATTATGGCTGCGTGGCCTGTATATTGCCGAGTATAAATTAGGTACCACTAATAATCATATTGCGGTGCATGACAGGAAACTGCTTTTAACCCAGCGCGAACTAAAACGCATACAGGCAAAAATGAAAGAACGTGGTTTTACCCTTGTTCCGCTGCGCATTTTCTTCAACGAAAAAAGCCTGGTGAAAGTGGAAATAGGTTTGGCAAGGGGCAAAAAGGTGCACGATAAAAGAGAATCGCTGCGGGAAAAGGATATTAAACGGGAAATAAGCCGGGCGCTTAAATAAAACACTTACCCACGTATTTCAGGCATATTATATCCAAGCCTATTCTTTATAACGGCACAAATAATCACATTACATCTTTTTCTGCCATTACCACAGCCGTTGCCATTGTTTTTGTATGCGAAAGTGAAACATGAATAGCAGCAATATTCATGGAAGAAATAAGGCCTGCCGTTGCACCGGTAAAATTGAAAAAAGGCTTGCCTTTTTTATCATTCAATACCTCTGCTTCATTAATGTGCGTGCCTTCAGGCCAGCCCGTGCCCAATGCTTTTGATAAAGCTTCTTTAGCTGCAAGCCTTGCTGCATAATGCTCATATTTATGCGCTTTGGTTTCGCAATAAGC
This sequence comes from Bacteroidota bacterium, assembly GCA_023391315.1. Lineage (GTDB taxonomy): Bacteria > Bacteroidota > Bacteroidia > Chitinophagales > Chitinophagaceae > Parafilimonas. Next base: position 16,699 of record JAEWBD010000275.1, read on the forward strand.
AATTTCATTTGCCGAGAAAACATACTCTTTAAAGCCGCTTTTTTTTTCTATGGAAGCAGCGATGCGTTCAACTTCTATAATATCGGTGCCTATGCCAAATATCATGGTGCTAAGTTTATGATAGTGAATTGTAAGTGGCCAGTTGTAATTGAGTTTTTATATTTGAAGCGACCTGATTACCATGTACTTACTGTTTCTTCTTACAGCTTTCAATTTGTTTTTTAATATGATCTTCTTCAGGCTTTGTGGTAACAACTTTTGTTAATGCAGTTTGATAATAACCCAGCGCTTTTTGCCATTGTTCTTTTTTATAATAATAATCACCGGCTAAAACATAAGCATGATAATATTCTGGGTTATCTGCAATCATGCTGTCAACGTTTACATCTTTTCCATCTGATAAAAGCTGTGTATAATGCCTGTACTGCACAAAATTTTTAAACTGCTGTGTTTGTATAAAGCTATCCGCAGGAATATTTTCCGAGCTGTCATAAATTTCTTTATCTGCTGTTAATCCTTTTAAGGCAAATACTTTATTCAGGTCATAACAAACAAATTCGCCCAGCATCCACGGCGAAGTGGAAACCCAAACCTTTAATTTTTCCGGTTCAAATACAATACTGTGATGTGCGATAAACTGGTTCATGGCCCTTTCATTTCCAAGGCCAATACTGGCATTGTTTAAACCTTTATGGTCTCTTAAAACAGCAATTGTTTTTGCCACAGTATTTTCACCATTTTGCTGCATCAATTGTGTCAAACGTTCATAGCGGTATGGCGAGGCATTTTCTTTGAGCTGTACTTTGTTGGCTTCTGAATTTTTTAAAGCATCGCTTTGAAAATGATTAGCGCACATAATATAATTCTGCTGCGGATCATATACGGCCAATGTGTCGGGCGTCTTTTCAATAATTACAGCTTTCTTATCTGCTGCAGAACCGATTAAAAAAGATTCAGACACAAACATCTTTCTCTTTTTTGCAATAGCAATTGCCTGGTTAATATTTTCAGCATACTGCAAAATTTCCCGCGCCACCAAAGAAACAGGCGTTGCAGATGATGTAGGAATTTCAGATTTATCTGCATTAATGGTAACCGTCAATCCTT
>JAEWBD010000281.1 GCA_023391315.1 Bacteroidota bacterium
CATGAACAGTATCTGGCGTTTTAATAACTTCAATACTTTGACTGTTAGTGCTGCTCCACTTACCATAATTATCTTTAAAGCGTGTGTACAATTTGTGATAGCCTGCTGCCAGTGAAGCAGTTGTTGCTATAAAGCTTTTTACGATTGAGGTATCGTTGTTATCCACAGCTACCGGTTTGCCTTTCCCAAAGCCGGGGTCTTTATCAAAAAAATATTCACCACCTATAATTACAGCCTCCAGATCGGCTGTCAATACCTCTACGTTGCTGCTGTTTATAATGCTCCATTTTCCGTTACTGTCTTTCATGCGTATATACAGCTTATGCATACCCGGCTTTAACGATGTAGTTACAATATTTAAAGCATAACTGCTATCAGGTGCAACAGCAATATTAAGTTTTGTATTCAGTCCAACACCTTTGTCTTTATCAAAAAAGTATTCTGCCTGTTTAAGGCTTTGTGCATTTAAAAGCAAAGCACAGGCCATACAAAACATCGTTAGCAATGTTTTCATAATCGTGTTTTTAGATCGATGATTATTTGATTGTCCTGGCGCTTATAGTTACGGATAAACCTGAAGACTGCGTGGCAACACCGGATGTGGTGAGTTTATATATTACCGGGATATTAGCTAATCCTGAAAGCGTATAACGATTTTGAGCTACAGCGCCGCCAAATGCACCACGGTCTGTTCCGTCTGAACCATTTTTGCTGCCTTGTGAATTGGTCTTAAGCTGGTATTTGCCATCGCTTGTTCCCGGAGCAATGAACAATGTTGTCATATCAGCAATAACTTTATTGTTATTGGCAGTTCCGAACTGCGTGGATAAGGTGCCAATATTATAAGTTAGTTTTTCTTTATTGCCACTATTTATATTCACAGAGGCATTGGTTGTTTTCAAAATATTATTGCTAAATTCTGAAGTAGTAAACTGAAGCTGCAGGTTAGGACTTGCATTTACAGGCCCGTCGAAAACATTGTTCTTGCATTGCTTTATAGGCCAGGCATTCCAGTTGAGTGTTTTCTGGCAAATGTTATTGTTGAATATAATGCCTGTTGGTGCAATAAAACTTGCATAACCATTGGTATAAAAAGCATTGGTTGCAGATATGTTTGAAAAGAAATTCTGAAGGATATATACATCTGTTAATTCTGTAGCGAATTGAATGCCTCTTTCAATGCGGCAACGCTTAACAGTAATACCGTTTGCATTAACGTAAACCTTCCCATCGGAGGCATAACCATTAACCACAATATTTAATCCTATAACGGAAGAACCCTGAACATTTAAAGTTAACTGGCTAACCTTTGCTTCGAGTGCATCGTTTGTAACCTTTGGGTTTTCTGTGAGAAAATAACCGGCGCCTATAATAGCCAGCTTTTTTGTAACAGTTGCGCTTGCATATACGGTAGTTGAGCCTTCAACATAAAGCGTATCGTTGTCCACAACAGCTGCCCAGCCTACAGCCTGGTTTATCTGGTTAAATACCGGATAGGTTGATGTTCCGCCCAAGTTATCACCGTATATACTGGTGCCATTATAATTGGATTTGTTATTTACCCGCCAGATTTTTGCGCTGGCAGTATGAACATTCAGCAACAGAATAGTAGCTGACATAATTAGAAAGTAAATCTTTTTCATGATTTCATAGTTTTTTAATAAGCAAATAGCCGGTTAACCCTGGTTTCTTTATTGGTAAAACAACAAGCGTTTTACATTCGAAACCATATTGTAATACGGTTTTAAGTATAAATTGACGACTTTAAAAAACCTGGAAAAAGCGACAGTTATTATTTGCGGTGGATGGTTTATTATTTGCTGCAAATACAATGAAAGCTGAAATGATGCAGCAAAAAAATATCAGATTATGTAATTGAAGGAGCACCAAAAAATTAAAACTCAAATATGATCCCATACATAGTAGGCAAACTTTTCCAGCGAAGGATCTCTGGCGCCCATGAGCAATACAACGCAATCATTGGTAAGATGCGATTGAACAGCAGCCGGAAAATCGTTTCTGTTTTCAATAAAAAAAGCATTCTTATGCAGCGTCTTTATATCATTAATCAAATCACTGGCTGAAATATCTTTTACCGTTGTGCCGCCAGCATAAAAAATTTCACTCATCCATATTTCGTCCTGCGGGCGCAAAGCTGCAGCCATTTCTCTTACATAATCTTCGCGTAAAAATTTTGTTGGTGTATAGCCATGCGGCTGAAACCAGGCAATCAGTTTTTCAGCAACCGGCTGGCAGGCCCTAATGCTGGCGGCGCATTTAGCAGGGTTGTGCGCGTAATCATCCACCAGCCAAATGCCTTTTTTATTACCAATAACCTGGTGACGGCGATAGATGCCTTCATAATGCTGCAAGGCCTGGGCGCAAACCTTTAAATCAACACCAATAATGTTAGCCGCAGCAATAGCAGCCAATGCATTTTCTGCATTATGCTTTCCGAGCACATGCATCTTGAACGATATGTTTTCAATCTCAAAATTTATTTCAAACCCATGCTGCTGAAAATTTTTTGCAGTATAACCGGCCTCCACTTTTTCATCGGCAGAAAAATCGTGCGTTATGTTTTGAGACAGTTCCGCAGCAAGTTTATTGTTGCGGTTAGCAATAAATGTTTTGCTGTTATTTTTAAACTGTGCAAATAGTTTTATAAGTTCAGGATAATCTTTGTGATCTTTATCAACATTCAATAATATCCCGATTGAAGGATGATATTGTACAATGCTGCCATCACTTTCATCGGCTTCTATTATAAGCCATTCGCCATTGCCGGCTTTTGCATTACCTATCTTGCCCTGCTTTATTAAACGCGTTAAACCCGCACCGCTTATAAGGCCGGGTTGCAGGCCTGCATATTCCAGTATTTCAAATAGCATGGCCACTGTTGTGCTCTTGCCGGATGTGCCGCCCACGGCAATTGTTCTCTTGGTTTGTGTAATAAGCGCCAGTAACTCACTACGCTTTATAATGGGTATATTCAAATGCTTTGCTTTCTGCACTTCCGGCACGGTATCTTCTACCGCTGCTGAAATCACAACAAGCTGCACATCGCTGTTTATGCCTTCACCATCCTGCAGAAAACAGCTTATGCCCGCTGCCTCTAATTTGTTTTTTGTTTCATTGAATTCACCCGGCTTAAAATAGCGGTCACTTCCGCTCACATTTTTATTGATGGATTTTAAATATTGGGCAAGCGCACTCATTCCTGTGCCTGCAATGCCTATAAAGAAAACGTTCTGGAAATCGTTTATAGAAGAGATCATAACTTATTAAACGGAAGCAATATAGCAAGAAAGCGGATGCATGCTAAACATTGATTTAGCGTTGTTGTTTATCGGTTTATGGCTCACAGGTTACACAGATGCACCCAGCTTTGTTTTTCTTCTGTGTTAATCTGAGCTATCTGTGAGAAATTCATTCCATACGGAATAATAACATTTCGAAGAAGGTTATAAGAAGATCAATCCAGGTTGGGATCATTAAAAGTGTCGCCCTGGCTTATATCACCCGTTTGATAACCTTTCTTAAACCAATACATTCTCTGTGCTGAAGTGCCATGTGTGAATGCATCAGGCACAACACGGCCCTGCGAGGCTTTCTGCAGGCGGTCATCCCCTACTGCACTGGCAGCACTTAAAGCTTCTTCAATATCGCCGGGGTCAAGATAGGATTGATTATAATGCGCCCATACACCCGCGAGAAAATCAGCCTGCAGCTCAAGTTTCACACTCAGTTTATTATATCCCGTTTCGCTTAAATGTTGCCGCATGCCATCTACTTTATCGGTAATACCCAGCATGTGCTGCACATGATGGCCTATTTCATGCGCCAAAACATAGGCCATTGCAAAATCGCCTTTTTCAGCGCCGAATCGATTGGTTAATTCATTAAAAAAAGAAAGATCGATATATACTTTCTGATCAGGCGGGCAATAAAACGGGCCGGTTGCCGCGCTGGCTAATCCGCAGCCAGCCTGTGTTTCGCCTGTAAATAAAACAAGTGTGGGCTCTTTATATTGCCTGCCCATCTTATTAAATTGATCAGTCCATACTTCGTTGGCAGAAGTAAGCACTACATCCATGTATTGTTTTAATGTATCGTTGGGATCATCAGGGTCCTGGTAACCGCTCTGGGTTTGCTCACCCGGATCCTGCTGCTGTATCTGGCTTGGATCGCCACCTAAGAAATAAACGATGGCGGCTATAATTAAACCACCAATGCCGCCAAAAGCCAGGGTGCCGCCTGACATTCCGCGGCGGTCTTCTATATTACCGCCTCCGCGCCGGCCTCTCCATTGCATATTGAAATTTTTTTAATGAAGTTATTTGAAAATTAGTAAAATTTAAAGTGCAGGATTATTGAATGTTACTTTCCCCGCAAAAAACTTTCGTATCAGTAAGTGTTTGCAACTATAAAACCTTCATGTCCGGGTGCAGCGAAATATATACCTGTGTTACTTTAACACCGCTCTTGTGTATGATAATACCGGTGCATATTTGCTGCTGGTTGGCATTTACAATTTCAAATGCAATGCCTTGCTGCTGCGCATCATACACATCAATTTTTCTTCCGTCATCCGTATAAACAGCCACTTTTTTCAGCTTTGGATATTGCTGTTTTATATCACTCAAAGAAGCATACACATGCAAGCCGCCGGCTGTTTCAAAAAAAGATGATGTGGTACGAATTTGCTGTACCGTTTTGGCCCGCATGCTTGTGTCTTTATAAGCGGTATAAACATTCAGCTGCGTTTTATTATTATGTTCATCCGGCTTTTTACCGTACCAGGTAAGCCATGCTTTGCCCATAGCTGCATCACTCATATCAGGTTTTCCAAAAGCTTCAAGCCTGCTGTCGTCCATTCCAATTTCAATATTGCCGATGCTTTTGCCCGGGACTATCACTTTATTGGCAGCAGGTTCTTCGTTTGTAATTGTATCGCTATTTGTTTTACTACTGTTGGTTGTGCCTGATGAAGAATCGCTTTCACGAGGATTTATGTCATTCGTTGGAGCAGCGGAATCTGCTGTATTATTTTCTGTATCGGGTTGTTGATTACAGGCTCCAAAAAACAGTAGTATAATTATTAAAAAAAGATTTTTCATCCGGATAGTTTTTGATTTTTTTATTTGGCGCATAACCTCATATATCATTCCTTATATCCCAAAAATTTTTTCACATGCCCTGTTTATATTGAAAGCTCTCTTTGCTATTCAAACATCGTTCCCAATTCTATGAATTGTTTTCAATGTTTGAATTTTTGATTGATGCTGAATTCATCAACCTAACTTCGTGCAGGGACTTCCTTTTATCATTCAAATACAAAGACATTTCTCTGAAGCAAAGAAAAAAGGCGATTGTTTATGAGATCAATCACTAAACCTAACCGCATGTTGACAATGATTATTGATCATTTTATGATGGCTTTTTTGCTCATGTTGTTTGAAGCACCATTCATGATAAACAACATATTAACTTTATCATCTTTAAACAATGGCCAAATGCCTGAAAGTTTCTCCGGATATAACTGGTATGAAGTATTTGTTTTTTCGCTTTATTTTAATAAGGATTTACTGCAAGGCCGAAGCATAGCAAAACGAATTTTTAAATTTCAGGTTGTGGATTTCAAAACTAATAAACCGGCAAATTCAATTAAGTGCTTAATAAGAAATTTGACAATTTTAATGTGGCCGGTTGAAGTAATTATGGCGCTAATTAATACTGAAAGAAGATTAGGTGATTATATTGCAGGTACAAAATTGTCAACTTATGAGGTAAGCCAAAACATAACAACGCCTAATTATATTTCAACGATAATTGCAATTCCGCTGGCAATGCTTGCAACCTGGTTACTTTGGTTTTATCCATTAAGTTTATTGATTTATTAATAATAAAACCCGTCCAAAGTTTAATAACCTCCCAGTTTAAACCCGCTACTATTTATCAGCGCTAAAACCAGCCATCGCATATTCTTTGTTCAGGCGGGCAATATTGGTCACCGAAATTTCTTTAGGGCAGGCGGCCTCGCAGGCATTAGTATTGGTGCAGGCGCCGAAGCCTTCCTTATCCATTTGGTTAATCATGGCTACCACGCGGGTTTTGCGTTCAGGATCGCCCTGCGGCAATAAAGCCAGGTGAGAAACCTTGGCTGATACAAACAACATGGCGGAACTGTTTTTGCAGGCTGCAACGCAGGCACCGCAGCCAATACAGGCTGCTGCGGCAAAAGCTTTATCAGCATTTTCTTTTTCAATGGGAATAGCATTTGCATCAACGGCATTACCGGTGTTTACTGAAATATAACCACCGGCCTGTATAATCCTGTCGAAGGCAGAGCGGTCAACCACCAGGTCTTTTATAACAGGGAAAGCTTTGGCGCGCCAGGGCTCAACAATAATGGTATCGCCGTCTTTAAAAGCGCGCATGTGTAACTGGCAAACAGTATTTGCCTGCCAGGGGCCGTGCGGCTTGCCATCAATATACATAGAACACATGCCGCAGATACCTTCGCGGCAGTCGTGATCGAAAGCAATAGGATCCCCGCCTTCGGTAATTAACCGCTCATTCAGCACATCAAACATTTCAAGAAAACTCATCTCACTCGAAATGCCTTCCACTTTATAGGTTTCAAATTTTCCTTTTTCTTTAGTATTTCTTTGACGCCACACTTTTAGTGTGAGATTCATGTTGTAATGTTCCATATCAACTAATGTATCAATTTGAAAATTTGAAAATTTGAAAATGAATAGATCAACATTCAATAAAACCAGAAATTTTTCCCTTTGAAGAAGAAATAATTTTTGATAAAATTTTAATGATGTCGTTCAAATCATTTCTAAATTCTGCATCACAATAATAACTTTCATTGCGCTCACATAAGATCAGCCAGTATAAAGTTTCGCTGGCTTCCTTTGCGGCAATTTTCATTTTATGAATAAAATCTGCCTTGCTTTCTGCATTTTGCGCTTCAAAAACATTTGCTCCAATTGATGTTGCTGAGCGTAAAAGCTGTTTAGCAATTACAAACTTTTTCTTTCGTTCAAGAACTTCGCAATAATTAATTATTGCCAGGGAAAAATCAATTGTTTTGTTGACAATAATATTGTCTTTATCATTTCTCATAATCTAAAAATTTGAAGGTGGGTAAATTGAATTTTCAAATTACCGCATTTTCAAATTTTCAAACTATTTATAACTCCGTTGTGTAGGATGCACTACCTCGTAATCTAATGTTTCCTTATGCAGTATCCAGTCTTCATCGCCTTTATATTCCCAGGCTGAAACGAACATATAATGTTCATCATCACGCAGTGCTTCACCTTCTTCTGTTTGATATTCTTCCCTGAAATGCCCGCCGCAGCTTTCGTTACGGTCTAACGCATCAATGCACATCAATTCTCCCAGTTCTATAAAGTCTGCCACGCGGCCGGCCTTATCTAGTTCAGGATTAAATTCATCAATGTTTCCGGGTATTTTTACATTGCTCCAGAATTCTTTTCTCAACGCACGGATCTCTTCAATTGCCTCCCTCAGCCCCTGCGCATTCCTGGCCATGCCGCATTTATCCCACATAATTTTTCCAAGGCGTTTATGCAGGCTTTCAACAGATTCACTGCCTTTAATATTCATTAGCGTTTGCATCCTTTCCGCTACTTTCTTTTCCGCTTCTTCAAATGCAGGATGTGTGGTGGGAATAACAGGCGTTCTTATTTCATCTGCCAGGTAGTTTCCTATTGTGTATGGAATTACGAAATAACCATCTGCCAAACCCTGCATAAGGGCGCTTGCACCCAAACGGTTGGCGCCATGGTCGCTGAAGTTACATTCACCCAAAGCATATAAACCGGGAACAGTGGTTTGTAATTCATAATCCACCCAAAGACCACCCATTGTATAATGCACAGCAGGATAGATGCGCATGGGCACTTCATAAGGGTTTTCTCCGGTGATCTTTTCATACATATCGAAAAGGTTGCCGTATTTTTCCTTTACCACTTCATCACCCATCTGTTTAATTTGTTCGGATGATGGATTTTCTATGCCGCGCTTGCCTGCTTCAATTTTACCGTAACGTTCTATGGCAGATGCATAATCAAGATAAACCGCCTGTTTGGATGACCCAACGCCGTAGCCTGCATCGCATCTTTCTTTCGCAGCCCTTGAGGCCACATCCCTTGGAACAAGATTACCATAAGCCGGGTACCTTCTTTCCAGGTAATAATCCCTTTCTTCCTCGGGAATCTGGTTGGCCGGCCTGTTATCCCCTTTTTTCTTGGGCACCCATATACGGCCATCGTTGCGTAAACTCTCACTCATGAGTGTCAGCTTGCTTTGATAATCGCCGCTCACAGGTATGCAGGTGGGATGTATTTGTGTAAAACAGGGATTGCCAAAATAAGCGCCCTTTTTATGCGCTTTCCATGCGGCTGTAACATTACAACCCATAGCATTTGTGGAAAGATAGAAAACGTTCCCATAGCCACCTGAACACAATACTACAGCATGGCCAAAATGCCTTTCCAACTGACCGGTTATTAGATTGCGGCAGATTATACCGCGGGCTTTTCCGTCAATTACAACCACATCAAGCATTTCATGGCGGGAGTACATGGTTACATTGCCTAAAGCAACCTGTCTTTCCAATGCCTGGTAAGCACCTATTAAAAGCTGCTGGCCCGTTTGGCCTGCTGCATAAAAAGTTCTTTGCACCTGCACGCCGCCGAAGCTCCTGTTGCTTAACAGGCCGCCATATTCACGGGCAAAAGGCACACCCTGGGCTACACACTGGTCAATAATATTGGCGCTTACTTCTGCCAGGCGGTGCACATTGGATTCACGGCTTCTGTAATCGCCGCCTTTTATCGTATCATAGAATAAACGGAAAACACTGTCGCCGTCATTCTGATAATTTTTCGCAGCGTTAATACCGCCCTGCGCAGCAATAGAGTGTGCACGACGGGGAGAATCCTGAAAGCAAAATGCTTTTACCTTATAACCTAATTCTCCCAGTGAGGCGGCAGCCGATGCACCCGCCAAACCGGTACCAATTATAATAATTTCAATTTTACGCTTATTTGCCGGGTTAACGAGCTTGCAATGGCCTTTGTAATCTGTCCATTTATCTTCTAATTTTCCTTCTGGAATTTTTGCATCAAGCATATTGAAAGTTTCAAAATTTAGAAAAGAATAAAAAACAATCAGTTTACCGGGGCACTAAGCCAGCCCAGGTAGAAACTTACAGGCATCATGGCAAATGCAAGGCATACAACAATAGAAAATATATAACCACACCATCTTATAATTACAAGATACCTTTTGTTATAAACGCCTATCGTTTTAAATGAGCTGTAAAAACCATGTAAAAGATGATAAGCGAGTGAAATACACCCCAAAACATATACAACTACAATCCATAAGGTTTGAAAACGGTAGTACATTAAAGAATACAGGTCGTGCACTTCCTTTGTGCCGTTATTAATACTCGCTTCAGGCATGTGGCTAAAGCGTGACGGCACCCAGAAATCGATAAGATGGATAATTAAAAAAAGCAGTATGAGTGTGCCGAGCAAACCCATGCTGCGGCTGTACCAGCGGCTGCCGCGGTTGCCATAATCTACAGCATACCCAACGCCGCGTTTGCTGCGGTTCTCGGCTTCCAGCACAAGTCCCTGAACAATATGCAGTATGATAAAAAGAAATAAACCTATTTCCAGGATACGCGGTACAACATTGGCGCCTAAAAAATTGGCGGCCCTGTTAAACATTTCGCCGTTATCATTTGCCCAAACGAGTGCGTTAACACCTACATGAACTATTAAAAAAAGAATAAGAAAAATTCCCGTTAAGGCCATCGTAATTTTCTGACCTATTGAAGATGTAAAAACCTGCTTCCAAGTCATATTTGCAAGATTAGTTTAGAAAAATCCGCCCGCAAAATTACAGTACGATTGTCACAATCATGTCAAAAAAATGATTTATACAATTGTGGCAGGGATAATCACGTAAAGTTTCCGCTTATCTAAAATTTATTTTCACTACCAATCTGTTTTATACTTTTGGTGTATGCGAAAGCTTTTGAATATTTTATGGAACAGCTTTAAGATGTCGCTGGGCGAATTAAAAAATAATAAGCTACGCAGCGGGCTTTCGCTTATTGGTGTTGCGTTTGGTATTTTTTGTATTATAAGCGTGCTTACAACTGTGAACAGCCTCGAATATAAAATTCAAAGCGATATTGCCGCACTCGGCACCAATACAATTTATATTGATAAATGGCAATACGGCGCCGGTGATGATGGCGATTATCCCTGGTGGAAATTTGTAAACAGGCCCGATCCGAAATTCCGCGATGTAAAGCTGGTAAAACAACGCAGCACACTCGCCGAAAATGTTGCTTTTTTTATTGAAGACAATGCCGATCTTAAATACAAAAACCAGGAAGTAAAAAGCTCCAGCATTTATGGCGTAAGCGAAGAATTCAATCAAATTCAAACTATTGATCTTATACAGGGCCGCTACTTTACGGAAACAGAATTTAATAATGGCAACCCGGTGGTAGTAATGGGTTATGAAAACGCCAGGCTGTTGTTTGGTTCAGCCAATAGTGCTGTTGGCAAAGTGGTAACGTTCAGTAATTTTAAAGCCACCGTTATAGGTGTTATAGAAAAGCAGGGAAGCAGCTTTGGCCCCGGTTACAATTTTGATGAATCCCTGATTCTTCCTTATCATTTTTATACAAAAGTGTATGGCGCCAACCAGCCTTTTAACCAGCATTATGTATTGGTAAAAGGCAGGGCCAATGTACCATCAGGCGCGCTGGTGGATGAACTGGAAGGCGTAATGCGGCAAATACGCAGGTTAAGCCCCAAACAGGAAGATAATTTTGCGCTCAACGACATTAACTTCATGACCGAAGCTGTAAGCGGTTTCTTTGGCACCGTAAATATTGGCGGCTGGGCTATTGCAGGCTTAAGTTTAATTGTGGGTGCATTTGGTGTTGCCAACATTATGTTTGTTACCGTGCGTGAACGTACCAGCCAGATAGGATTGAAAAAAGCTATTGGTGCAAAAAGCAGAACGATATTACTTGAGTTTTTACTGGAGAGCGCCTTTCTCTGTATCATTGGTGGTTTTATTGGCCTGCTTATGGTGTGGGGCCTCGCTGCCATTTTAAGTGCATTCCTGCCTTTTGCAATTGTTATTTCCGGGAAAATAATTTTACTAGCTTTCTCCATTTGCGTAATACTTGGTATTCTTTCAGGTATTATTCCCGCATCAATTGCAGCACGTATGAATCCTGTGGTAGCTATAAGAAGCAAATAGTTATAACTCATTTGGGTTATCGCGCACTTCGCAGCTATCTCTATAAAATCATTAAAAAAATTATTGCCACAGGTGCACAATTTTTTATCTGTGGTAAACAAAAATTAATAGCGGTAAGTTTAAGCTAATAGCTGTTATAAAAGCTATGTTGTAGCTTGCAGCAACATAATGATTGAAGCGAAGAACATCACTAAAAAATTCAAACAACAGACTGCCGTTGATAATATTTCTTTTAATATTAAAGAAGGGGAAAACTTTGTATTGCTCGGCACAAGCGGCTGCGGCAAAACCACTACGCTTAAAATGCTCAACAGGCTAATAGAACCTACCACCGGTTCCATTTATATCAACCAAAAAAATATTAAAGAGCAAAATGCCGAAACGCTCAGAAGAAGTATTGGCTATGTATTGCAGAACACAGGCCTGTTTCCGCATTATACCGTTGCAGAAAATATTGCCGTTGTTCCTAATCTTTTTAAATGGGATAAAGAGAAGATACAATTACGTGTTGAAGCGCTGATGCACAAACTGCACCTTGCAAAAGAATATTACAATGCTTATCCAAATGAATTAAGTGGCGGCCAGCAACAACGCGTTGGATTGGCAAGAGCTTTGGCTGCTGATGCTGCCATATTATTAATGGATGAACCTTTTGGTGCACTCGATCCTATAACCAGAACAAAAGTGCGTACAGATTTTATAAATCTTGAAGAGTTTAAAAAGAAAACTATTGTGCTCGTTACACA
>JAEWBD010000286.1 GCA_023391315.1 Bacteroidota bacterium
TTTTTGAGGAGAATCAATATCGCCGTTCCCAAAAATGGGAATATGTATGCGCGGGTTGTTTTTTACTTCAGCAATCAATCGCCAGTCGGCTTCGCCTTTATATAGCTGGCTGCGCGTTCTGCCATGAATGGATAAAGCTTTTATGCCCACCTCCTGCAGGCGTTCCGCCACCTCAACAATATTCCTGCTCTCTTCATCCCAACCCAATCTTGTTTTAACAGTAACGGGCAGCGACGTTGAATTAACGCAGGCTTTTGTTAACCGCTCCATCAGATCAATATCTTTTAAAACGGCAGCGCCGGCGCCTTTACTCACCACTTTTTTTACAGGGCAGCCAAAATTTATATCCAGCAGGTCAGGGTTTACTGCATCAACAATTTTGGCACTCATGGCCATTGCTTCTTCATCGCCGCCAAAAATTTGTATGCCGATTGGTTTTTCGTAATCAAACACATCAAGCTTCTGCCTGCTTTTTATGGCATCGCGAATTAAGCCTTCGCTGGAAATAAATTCAGTGTACATTAAATCAGCGCCATTGTCTTTGCACACAGCGCGAAAAGGCGGGTCGCTCACATCTTCCATTGGCGCCAGCAGCAAAGGAAAATCAGGTAATGTTATATTGCCGATTGAAATCATTAATACCGGTTCTTGTAAATAATTGGAGCCGTGTCGTGCTGCTCCTATAAATTTGAAGCAACAAAATTAAGCTATAGAAATTTTATGTTTGATTATGATGCCCAACGCCCACGATATAACCCGTGGTCTCAGCTTTCAATCTTATTATTGCTTTGCGGTTTTGGGCTCATTGCCGGAAGCGTAGTAAGTTTTCTCATTGCCGATGCTGTTTTACATGTGCCTCTGCAGCAACTGCCCGATGCTTTAAAGAATGCAAAAAATGCAAACCTTTCAAGGCTTATGCAATTTGTAAGCACATTTTTCTTTATGGCGCTGCCTGCCTTCATTTTTGCCAGGATAATAAACAAACAGCCTTTTAAATATATTGGATTTAATGGCGCTATCAGCGGTAAACAGGTTTTTTTTATTGTGGGTATTATGTTCATGGGCTTGTATGTGAGTGAAATGCTGGGCACAGTAAACGAGGTGATCCCCATTTCCAAAACGGCTGAAGATTATTTTAAAGCGCTGGAAAATGAATATAACCAGGAAATGATGGCAATAGCCAGCATGAAATCTGTGCAGGATTATCTCGTATCGCTTGTAATGATTGCCTTGCTGCCTGCCATTTTTGAAGAGATGTTATTCCGGGGGGCGCTTCAGCCGGTTATGATCAATCTTTCAAAAAATGTTTTTATTGGTATTTTTCTCACCAGCTTTTTGTTTAGCGCTATTCATATATCCTACTATGGTTTTTTACCAAGGCTGGCTTTAGGGTTAATGATTGGTTATGTGTTCTATCTCAGTAAAAATTTATGGCTGTCATCTATAACCCATTTTTTGTATAATGCTTTTGGCGTGTCGCAGATGTACGTTTTAAGCATGCGGGGGCAATTAACGCCGGAAGCTATGAACGCCAATAATACACCTTTAATATATGGCCTGCTTGCGGCCGTATCTGTAATCATCATATTTCGCTATTTTAAGAAAGAAAGTGAAGTGGTTATTTCAATGTATAACTTTCATAAAAAGAAATTTTAAAAGATGGCTCAGCCATAATAATCTGAGTCATAAATTTCAAGTTTAAGCCTTGTTTCCTCAAGGTCTAATTCGCGTTCAATTTTGCGTAAAATTTCTTCGCTGGCACCTCCTTTTTTGTGCATCTGCTGAATGGTTTGGCGTTCCACTTTAAGCAGGTCAATCTGCAGTTGTGAATATTCATTAAAAACATTTCCGGCCAGCATTTTACCCTTACCAAAATAATTGGCAGGCAAATCTGTTTTCTGCAAACGGTTATATTTCACTTCATACTTGCTTTTAATATTATCGAGCAAATCTTCCTGCACCAGCGATAAATTATCTTCAATATAACTGATGGCAGTTTTTACAACAGTATTGCGCACATCGTATTCTTCGGCGACTAACGAATAGGGTTCAATCTTCAGCTTCCGCACAATCCATTTTAAACTGCCGCCCAGCAATAAAAGTGTAATAAGAATTACGCAGAACGACAGGTAAATAATAAGCTCCCTGTTTTTAAAATTTTCACCGCTTGCCAGTATTACCGGCAAGCCCAATGCCGCAGCCATTGATACCACACCACGCATGCCGGCCCATCCGAATATTACCATATTGCGTGAATCAAACGGCTCGTTTTCGCGTATGCGTTTGCTTAATATTCCGGGCATTAAAGCGGCGGGAATAACCCAAATGAACCTTACCAGTATTACAACGGCACTTATAATAATCGCAGAAAGGGCAAGCGTTTGCCAGGGATAATCGTTTATACCTTTTATTACATCACGCAACTGCAAACCAATGAGAATAAAAACCAATGCATTTAAAATAAAAATAACCGCCTGCCATACAGAGTAAGCCATTATCCGGCTTTCATTGCTGAATATTTCAGCGGAACGGAAAGAAAGGTAAAGCCCCGTAGTTACAACTGCCAATACACCCGAAACTTCAAAATGTTCTGCTATTAAATAAGATGCGAAAGGCGTAAGAAAAGAAAGGGTAACTTCTAATACAGGATCACAAAAAAACTTTTTATGAATGAGGTAAATAATATAAGCGATAAAAAGGCCTATAGCTATGCCGCATCCGGAAACCCATAGAAAATTTAATCCTGCTTTCCATAATACAAATTCCGTAGTTACAGCCGCCAGCGCATATTTATAAGCTATTAGGCCACTGGCATCATTCACAAGGCTTTCGCCTTCAAGTATGGCGGTTATACGCGGCTGCAGGCCAAGGCCTTTTGTAACAGAGGTTGCTGCTACAGCATCCGGTGGGGATACAATAGCGCCTAGCAGGAATGCTTCGGGCCATGAAAGATTTTCAATTAACGCATGAGCAGCCCAGGCAACTGCCGACGTTGTAAAAAAAACCAGGCCGATAGCGGCAAGGCTTATCGGCCGTATAGCCGCTTTAAAATCGCGCCAGCTTGTATTCCAGGCTGCACTATACAATAATGGCGGCAGGAAAACAAAGAATACAACATTGGGCTTTAAAGAGATAACCGGTAAACCCGGAATAAGGCTTATCAAAATACCGGATAATACGAGCGCTATGGGTAAAGGAAAATTAAACTTCTTACTAAGCACACCTAAAAACGTAACACCAAATAGTAAAATAATTATGACATCAACATTTTCCATGTTTTAAAAATAACAATCTTGCTGAATTATTTGGAGATGGCCAATAGATTTGAACTAATGAAAGTTTAAAGAAGTATTTATAAACCCAATAGTTTAACCAGGTTCAGGATAGGATTAATTTGTGGCCCGCCTTTCGGAGGCGCATTCAAAATCATTTGTTTAATCCGAATTAACGATACGACTGAGCAATTTCCGGAAATTACTTTACAGGCTTTTAAGTTCGCTTAAAGTTTTATCGCCAAGTGCCAATATAATTTCGGCATCCCTGCAGCAGTAAAGTGTTTTTTCTTCTTCTTTTGACACTTCCATAAACAAAGACGGGCTTTTACTGAATAATATCTGCAGCGTAATTATGTTATCGAGAAAAGCAAAAAAAGGGGAAGGCATGGTGGCATAATATACTGTTCCGCCGGGTTTAATTGTATTGGAAGCGAGAAACAGATTGCCATTTTTGTTTTCAAAAAGCTCAATGTAAATAAGCGGTGTATCAATTAATTTTTTCACAGGTATAAGATCTTTTCGTTCGGCTATTAGCATGGTTTCGGTTTCAAGCAAAACTATTTTTCACATTATTAAATCCCTGTGTCAAATGACACAAAAGACTTTAGTGTAAGTAGTAAACCTCGGGCAATAAGCTAACAACCATTAGCACACGCTCATTTATTCTACAAAAAATTTAACGCGTTTATATTTTAAACATTACTAATTTTACGCCCTCAAAAAATATTGGTTCACAATTTTATATTGAACTAACGTTGAAAAAGAACACAACACATAACAACATACATGTTTCTCATCATATCATGATGAGTGTTGGTTTATTGCCGAACCCGTTTTGCTTCCGCCTTGTGCGACGACCGAGAATTTGATATCCCCCCGCCACATGCAGCCTTGCAGTCGTGTAAAACAGTTACACGTAAACAACATCATTTTTATAATAAGCAAATCAAAGTGGAACAAAATCAAAATATTATAGTACGTATAGCCAATAGTGGAGATGCAGACTACGCAGAAACCATTACCAACGAAATGGAAGCAAGCGCCCAGGCAAGAGGTACCGGCATTGCTAAGCGCAGCCCGCAATACATTATTTTAAAAATGATAGAAGGCAAGGCGGTTATTGCATTTACAAAAGATGGCACCTGGGTTGGCTTTTGTTATATTGAAGAATGGAGTCATGGCGAGTTTGTTGCCAACAGCGGGCTTATCGTATCACCGGCTTTCAGAAAAACCGGCGTTGCAAAACAGATAAAGAAAAAAATATTCGAGCTCTCAAGACAGAAATACCCGAAAGCAAAAATATTTGGGTTAACCACCGGCCTTGCTGTAATGAAGATAAACAGCGACCTCGGTTACGAACCTGTTACTTACAGTGAACTCACACAGGACGAAACATTCTGGGCCGGCTGTAAAAGCTGCGTTAACTACGATATCCTTATGATGAAAGAGCGCAAGAATTGCATGTGCACTGCTATGTTATACGATCCTGCCGATCATTACGAGCCGCAGGAAACCAAAGAACATTTTAAGGAAAAAAGCGAAGTGTATGCAAGGCTTTTGCGCAGGAAGAAAAACCGTTTTCTGAAAGCCTTTCAAAAAAAAGATAAGCAAAAGCCTGAAGTAAAAGAACAAAAAAAGCGACGTTCGCTTGTTTCCATGTTCTCCATAATTTTTTCATGAGAACTTTTTGGCCACCGGCTTCAGCATAAGCATTAAGCACGGTTGTGTCACTCCCTTGTACAGTATATCATTATTCAGCATAATTTATAAAGCAAAACATATTCCAACAACCTGATGTCATTAACTACCAATAATCAACAACCTAACAACTCCGCTTTAGTGGATAGCAGCGCCATTGTTCTCGGTTTTTCCGGCGGCCTCGATACTTCTTTTTGTGTAAAATATTTAGGAGAAGATAAAGGGTACGATGTGCACAGCATTATCGTAAACACGGGCGGCTTCAGCGAAGATGAATTAAAGAATATAGAAAAACACGCTTATAAACTTGGCGTAAAAACACACACAACAATTGATGCCGTAAAAGGCTATTATGACCGCATTATCAAATACCTCGTTTTTGGAAATGTATTAAAAAATAATACCTATCCTTTGAGCGTAAGCGCAGAAAGGTTAGTACAGGCATTACACATTGCAGACCATGTGAAAGCTATGGGTGCAAAAGCAGTTGCGCATGGCAGCACCGGCGCCGGCAACGACCAGGTGCGTTTTGATATGGTGTTTCATATAATGATACCAGAAGTTGAAATTATAACCCCAATACGCGATTTAAAACTCAGCCGCGAAGAAGAGATTGAATACCTGAAAAACAAAGGTGTTGACATGAATTTTGAAAAAGCGGCATATTCAATCAACAAAGGCTTATGGGGCACCAGTGTTGGCGGAAAAGAAACATTAAAAAGCAAAGGCATTTTACCCGAAGAAGCCTGGCCAACGCAGGTATCAAAACACGATAATGAAGAAGTAAAGCTTCATTTTGAAAAAGGTGAACTCACTGCCGTGAATGATAAAACGTTTAACCATCCATCAGAAGCTATTCAATATTTGCAAACTATTGCAGGCGCGTATGGCATTGGCAGGGATATACATGTGGGTGATACCATCATTGGTATAAAAGGCCGTGTGGGTTTTGAAGCAGCTGCGCCAATGGTAATTTTAAAAGCGCATCACGCATTGGAAAAACATGTACTTACCAAATGGCAGTTGAGCTGGAAAGATAACATCGCTAATTTCTACGGCAACTGGCTGCATGAAGGACAAATTCTTGATCCTGTAATGCGTGATATAGAAGCCTTCCTGCAAAGCTCGCAACAGAATGTAACGGGCGATGTATTTGTGCAATTGATGCCTTACCGTTTTCAAATTATCGGCATAGAAAGTGAGCACGATTTAATGAACAGTAAGTTTGGAAAATATGGTGAAATGAATACAGGCTTTACCGGTGAAGACGTGCGTGGTTTCAGTAAAATTTTTGGTAACCAAACAGCGATGTACCATTTTTTAAATAAGGCGTAAGGGTTAGGGTATAAAGGTTAAGGCTTTACGCCCTTCACCTTATACCTTCTGCCTAAAATTATCATGCAGGTTCTGAATAAACATACTGCTTTGCATCATTATAAATGGGGAAATGATTGTGACGGATGGGTTTTTGTTGACACAGATGCATTATCTGTAAAACAGGAATTAATGCCGGCGAATACTGCAGAAAGTTTACATTATCATAAAAATGCACAGCAGTTCTTTTTTATATTGAAAGGAAATGCAACATTTGAGGTGGAAGGGCAAATTTTTTCAGTAAAAGAAAATGAAGGCTTTCATATTCCGGCTGGCAAAAAGCATCGCATTGTAAATAATGCAAATACTGATCTTGAATTTATATTAAGCGCTCAGCCTTCAACTAATAACGATAGATTTAATTGTTTTGAACATGAAGAAAATTAATATTGGTATTATAGGTGGCGCCGGTTATACAGGCGGCGAATTGATCCGGTTATTAATCAATCATCCAAATACTGATATCCGTTTTATTCATAGTAAAAGCAATGCAGGCAATCCTGTTTTTAAAGTGCACCAGGATTTAATTGGCGAAACAGAATTGAAGTTTACCGATACTTTAAGCGATGATATCAATGCACTTTTCTTATGTCTTGGTCATGGCGATTCAAAAAAGTTTTTATCAGAAAATGAAATTGCTGATAGCATTAAAATAATTGACCTCGCCAACGATTTTCGTCTTGCCCAAAGCTCAAAGCTTAAGGCACGCAGTTTTGTTTATGGTTTACCTGAATTAAACAAAGAGCAAATTAAGACAGCGCATAATATAGCCAATCCCGGTTGCTTTGCATCGGCCATTCAGTTGGGCTTACTGCCGTTGGCAAAAGCAGGTTTGTTAGATGATATTTATACCACAGGCATTACGGGTTCAACAGGTGCGGGACAAAGCTTAAGCGCCACATCACATTTTAGCTGGCGTGCAAATAATATACAGGCATATAAAACATTAACGCATCAGCATTTGGGTGAGATCATGCAGTCGCTCACGCATTTACAGTCGAGCCGGGATCTGCAACTATCATTTGTGCCCTGGCGCGGCGATTTTACAAGGGGTATTTTTATCAGTTCAACGGTGCATTGCGAAGCATCGCAGGAAGAACTGAAAATTTTATATAAAGATTTTTACAAAGGCAACCCATTCACTATTGTTAGCGATGAGCCTATCTTTTTAAAACAAATTGTAAATACCAATAAATGTTTGATCCAATTAGAAAAAGTTGGCAGCAAATTAGTGGTGCATAGTGCGCTTGATAATTTATTAAAAGGTGCCAGTGGACAGGCCGTTCAAAATATGAATTTGATGTTTGGGTTGAATGAAACAACGGGGCTGAAACTAAAAGCGAATTACTTTTAGAAGGATTAAGGTGGAAGGTATAGGGTTGAAGGTTTTCTTGCCTTACGCTTTAAACCTCAACTTTTAAAAAAGGATTAAGGTTTAGGATTTAGGAGGTATAAGGATTTGCTTACCTTACACCTTTTCCTCACACCTTGAACCTCATAAACATGAGAGACTACAAAAATTAGATATCTGGAAAAAAGCTCACAGTCTTTATATGTATGTGAAAAAAAATATAACGCCTAAGCTTCCTAAGGAAGAGCGATATGAATTAACGTCGCAGTTAGGGAGAGCGGCACTTTCAATTGCTTTAAATATTGTTGAAGGATGCGGGAGATATACAGATAAAGATTTCACACATTTCCTTGATAATTCCTTGGGATCAACGAACGAAACAGATTATTGCTGTTATGCAGTATTTGAATTAAATTATATATCAGAAGAAGAATACCATATTGTAAATAAGCAGGTAAATGAAGTAAGGGCCATGCTTATATCATTCATAAAATTTTTAAGAAATGAAAAATTAGTGTAGCGGAGGCGCCTTACACCTTCTGCCTTACACCTTCTACCTCAGTTATGAAAATGTTTGATGTTTATCCTTTAAACGACATTACTATTACCAAAGCACAAGGTTCTTATGTATGGGATGAAAATGGCGTTCAGTATCTTGATTTGTATGGCGGCCACGCAGTAATCAGCATTGGCCACACACACCCGCATTGGGTTCAGCGAATTGAAGACCAACTGGAAAAAATTGCCTTCTATTCTAACTCTGTGCATATTCCCATTCAACAGGAGCTGGCCGATAAATTAGGCAAGGTTAGCGGCAAGGAAGAGTATCAACTGTTTCTTGTAAACAGCGGCGCAGAAGCCAATGAAAATGCATTAAAGCTTGCATCATTTCACACAGGCAAAAAAAAGATTGTTGCTTTTAATAAAGCTTTTCATGGCAGAACATCATTAGCCGTTGCTGCCACAGACAATAAGAACATTGTAGCACCGGTAAATGAAACGGGCAATATTGATTTTCTTCCATTCAATGATGAAGCTGCATTAAAAGAATATTTTCAAACCAACGGTGGCAAAGTTGCTGCGGTTATTGTGGAGGCCATACAAGGCGTTGGCGGCATAAACGTTGCCAGCGAAAGCTTTTTGCAGCTCATAAGAAGATTATGTGATGCCAATGATGCTTTATTTATTGCTGATGAAGTGCAGTGTGGTTACGGCAGAAGCGGAAAATTCTTTGCATTGGATCACGCTGGTGTAAATGCAGATATCTATACCATGGCAAAAGGCATGGGCAATGGCTTTCCGGTTGGCGGCATTTTAATTGCACCTTATATTAAACCAAAGCACGGCTTGCTGGGCACCACGTTTGGCGGTAACCAACTGGCTTGTGCTGCAGCGCTGGCTGTACTCGAAGTAATTGAAAGGGATAATTTGATTGAAATGACCAAGCAACGCGGCATGTATCTCATCAACAAATTAAAAAGTATTGATGGAATTGATAATGTTCGCGGCAAAGGTTTAATGATTGGTTTTGATGTGCCGGAAGATATTAAAGACCTGCGCAAAAAGTTATTGAATGATTATTTCATTTTTACCGGCGAGGCAAAGCCAAATGTTATTCGTTTATTGCCTGCATTGAATATTACACGCAAACAGGTAGATGAATTTTTGGATACTTTAAATGAAGCTATTGCTGAAATGAAAGCTGTTGAAGCGCATGCTGAATAGGCCTGTCCAAATATTAAACATTAAAAATTTGAACCACGGGCCACAAAGTACTTAGTGAAGCTTTGTGTTCTTAGCGTCTCTGTGGTTTCACTTATAAACAAAGAATAGTTGAAACAATTTACATCCGTTCATGACGCAGGCAACATCAATGCTTTGGTTGAAAAGGCATTGATGTATAAAGCAAATCCGCTAAAAGATAAAACACTGGGCGCCGGTAAACGTATTGGCTTATTGTTTTTAAATCCAAGTTTGCGTACAAGGTTAAGCACACAGGTTGCAGCCGGTAATCTTGGAATGGATGCTATTGTTTTTAATGTAGATAAAGAAGGATGGGCGCTCGAATTTGAAGAAGGTGCCATCATGAGCGGCAGTACGGTTGAACATATAAAAGATGCGGCGCCGGTACTGGGAAATTATTTTGATATTCTCTGCATAAGAACATTTCCTTCTTTAAAAAACCGCGATGACGATTACAGCGAATTATACATTACCCAATTTATAAAATATTGTGGCGTTCCGGTAATCAGCCTGGAAAGTGCAACCCTGCACCCCTTGCAAAGTTTGACTGATGTAATTACAATTAAAGAAGCCATCAGCCATCAGCCATCGGTTACCAGCAAACCGAAAATTGTTCTCACATGGGCGCCGCATGTAAAACCTTTGCCGCAATGTGTTGCCAATAGTTTTGCGCAGTGGATCAATGCATGGGGCGAAGCAGATTTTGTTATTACACATCCGCAGGATTATGAACTGAAAGAAATGTTTACAAAAGGCGCAACCATCACCCATAACCAGGATGAAGCATTGAAGGGTGCTGATTTTGTATATGTAAAAAACTGGAGCACTTATAACGATTATGGTAAGATATATGAGAATGATCCGGAATGGATGCTGACAGAAGATAAACTGAACCTTACCAATAATGCAAAGGTGATGCATTGTTTGCCTGTTAGAAGAAATGTTGAATTAAGCGATGAGGTGCTGGATAGTTCTAACAGCATTGTTACCCAACAGGCGGCAAACCGTGTGTGGGCAGCACAGGCGGTAATCAGCGAAATCCTCAATAGTAGTAAGCAGTAAGTTTTATATTGTAAGTATGGACAAACTTTTCGTTATAAAAGTTGGAGGCAATATTATTGATGATGAGAAAAAACTGGCCTCTTTTTTAAAAGAGTTCTCAGAAATTTTTGGGGCTTCCTCACATCCCGCCAGGGGCCGGGGGCTTTTGGTGCACGGCGGTGGAAAAATTGCAACTGTAATTGGCAATAAGCTTGGCATAGAATCAAAATATATTAAGGGCAGAAGAATTACAGATGATGATACGATTGATCTTGTAACGATGGTTTACGGCGGGCTGATCAACAAAAAAATTGTTGCACAACTGCAATCGTTAAACTGCAATGCGATTGGCTTAACCGGCGCTGATGCAAACATTATACCTGCTGTAAAAAGGCCATTGAAAAAAATGACGAAAGAAGACGGCACCGAAGAATTGGTTGACTTTGGCTGGGTGGGCGATGTTGACACCTCACAGCTTGCAGCTAATAGCCTGCAGCTTTTATTGAACAATAGGTTTACTCCGATAGTTGCGCCGCTTACACATGATAAGGAAGGCCATATTTTAAATACCAACGCGGATACAATTGCATCATCATTGGCCGTTGCTCTTTCTGCTTATTATAATGTTCGTTTGATATATTGTTTTGAAAAGAAAGGCGTGCTGGAAAATGTGGAAGATGAAAATGCGGTTATTCATCGTATAAATAAAGAAAAATACAGGCAACTGCTGGATGAGCAAAAATTATTTGCCGGCATTCTTCCTAAAATAGATAATGCTTTTGCAGCAATAGATGCAGGCGTTCATGAAGTATTGATCGGCGATGCAAATGACCTTATTCAAAATACAACCAATAATATAACCGGCACTTTGATAACACAATAATGAATATTGGAAACCTATACAATGCTGCCTTATCTCTCCTTCAGCAGTTGATTTCAATCCCTTCTTTTTCAAAAGAAGAAAATAAAACGGCTGATGCAATTGAGCATTTCCTTCAATCGAAAAATATAGCCACAAACAGGTTGCTGAATAATGTTTGGGCAACCAATAAATATTTTGATAAAAACAAGCCAACCATCCTGCTCAACTCGCATCACGATACGGTAAAACCCAACAAACAATATACAAGAGACCCTTTTAAAGCAACTATAGAAGATGGAAAATTATACGGCCTGGGCAGCAATGATGCTGGCGGCTGTTTGGTTTCGTTGATTGCAACATTTATACATTTTTATAATCTGCAGAACTCACAATACAACCTTATTCTCGCTGCAACTGCAGAAGAGGAGATCAGCGGTAAAAATGGTATTGAATTGCTGTTAAACGATGGAGCTTTTTTAAATACAACAACTACTTTGCAAACTCCCTTCAGGGCTGAAACTCCATGGGCTGCCATTGTTGGCGAACCTACCTTAATGAATATGGCGGTTGCGGAGAAAGGCTTGCTGGTATTGGATTGCACAGCTTACGGCAGGGCTGGCCATGCAGCAAGGGAAGAAGGCGACAATGCAATTTATAAAGCCATAAAAGATATTGAGTGGTTTAAAAATTACCGGTTTGATAAAATGTCTGAACTGATCGGCCCGAATAAGATGAGTGTAACTATTATTAATGCGGGCACACAACATAATGTAATTCCTCCGGAATGTAAATTCACGGTGGATGTGCGTGTGAACGAGTTATATACTTTTGAAGAAGTTATCGATATTATTCAGCAAAATATTCAATCTGAAATTACGCCGAGAAGTTTACGGCTGCGGTCAACAAACATTGCATTAGATCATCCTTTGGTAAAGGCTGGAATTGAATTAGGCAGAACATATTATGGCTCGCCCACAACAAGTGATAAAGCATTAATGCCTTTTCCGGCATTGAAGATAGGGCCTGGTGACAGTGCCAGAAGCCATAGCGCAGACGAGTTTATTTTTGTTGATGAAATAAAGAATGGGATTGAGTTGTACATTGAGTTATTGAATAAAATAGTTTTTTAAACAGGTATAAGGCGTAAGGCATAAGGCATAGAGTTCAGGCTCTAACCTTAACCCGTAACCTTAAACCTTAAACCTTCACAATGAAACTCTGGCAAAAAAATACAACATCATTAAAAGAGGTAGAAAAATTTACTGTTGGTAATGACAGGGAATTTGATTTGCTGCTGGCGCCTTTTGATGTATTAGGCAACATAGCGCATGCAAAAATGCTGGCTACTGTTGGCCTGCTTACAAACGATGAGGCTGATAAACTGGTAAATGAGCTCAAGAATATTTATACTTCCATTCATGATTCACGATTCACAATTCACGATAGCATTGAAGATGTTCATTCGCAGATAGAATTTTTATTAACGGAAAAGCTTGGCGATATAGGTAAAAAAATTCATTCGGCCCGCAGCCGCAATGACCAGGTTTTGGTGGATTTAAAATTGTTCCTGCGCCACGAACTGGAACAGCTTATTTTAAACATGCAATCTTTTTTCGAACTGCTCATTCAGCAAAGCGAAAAATATAAAAATGATTTATTGCCCGGTTATACGCATTTACAATTAGCTATGCCTTCATCGTTTGGTTTATGGTTTGGCGCTTACGCAGAAAGCCTGGTGGATGATGTAAACACTTTAAAAGCCGCATATGATGTTGTTAATAAAAACCCCTTAGGTTCAGCAGCCGGTTATGGATCTTCCTTTCCCATCAACAGAATACTCACTACAGAGCTATTAGGTTTTGAGGATTTGCATTATAATGTGGTATATGCGCAAATGAGCCGCGGCAAAACGGAACGCATTGTGGCATCAGCATTGGCAAATCTTGCAGATACACTGGCAAGGCTTAGCATGGATATGTGTTTATATCTTAACCAGAATTTTGGTTTTGTTTCATTTCCTGCCGAGCTTACAACGGGCAGCAGCATTATGCCGCATAAAAAGAATCCTGATGTATTTGAACTGATCCGTTCGCATTGCAATCAAATAAAGGCGCTGCCCAATGAAATCATGATGATGACTACAAATCTTCCTTCAGGTTATCATCGCGACCTGCAATTGCTGAAAGAACATTTGTTCCCAGCGTTTACAACATTGAATGATTGCATCAATATGGCTGCTTTAATGCTAAGCAATATTGAAGTAAAGAAAGATATTCTTGCCGATGAAAAATATAAATACCTGTTTAGTGTGGAAGAGGTAAATAAGCTTGTAAATAATGGCATGCCTTTCCGCGATGCTTATAAAAAAGTTGGATTAGGCATTGAAGAAGGAAAGTTTGAATATTCAACAACTGTTCAGCATGTGCATGAAGGCAGCATTGGCAATTTAATGAATGATAAAATTGCGGCAAGCATGCAAAAAGCTATTGATAGTTTTCATTTTGAAAAATATCATACGGCTATTGAAAAATTGATTGCCTGATTCTAATGTAAATACTGTTTAAAGAAATCAATCGTTCTCTGCCATGCAAGATTTGCGGCGGCTTTATCATAACGCGGCGTTGTATCGTTATGAAAACCATGATTTACGTTAGGGTAAATATAGGCCGTATAAACTTTATTGTTTGCCTTTAATGCGGCCTCATAAGCCGGCCAGCCTTCATTCACACGGGTATCAAGCCCGGCATATTGCAACAACAATGGCGCTTGTATTTTAGGCACATCTTCCGTAGCAGGCTGTGCGCCATAAAATGGAACTGCTGCTGATAAAGTGGGAATGCGCACCGCCATCATATTGGCTATGCCTCCGCCAAAACAAAAACCAACTACGCCCACTTTGCCATTGCAATCTTTATGACGAACAAGATAATTATAGGCATCTATAAAATTTTCCAGCATTTCATTGCGGTCGCGTTTGCTTTGCATTTCACGGCCTTTATCGTCATTGCCGGGATAACCGCCCAATGGTGTTAAAGCATCGGGCGCAATGGATATAAAACCAGCCAGCGCCAGCCTTCTGCCCACATCTTCTATATATGGGTTTAAACCACGGTTCTCATGCACCACCACCACGCCGCCCAGTTTGTCTTTTGCATTTGCCGGCATACTTAATAAAGCTTTAATAGTGCCGCCACCCTTTGGCGATTCATAATTGATATATTCTGATTTAATACGCGGATCATCCGGTTTAACCTGCAGGGTGTTTTGATAATCAGGCATAAGAAAACTCATCAGCGAGCTTACTGTAAGCCCGCCCACTGCATAAACAGAAAGCTTTTGCATAAAGTCGCGCCTGTCTATGCGGCTGTGCGCATAATCGTCGTAGATATCAAACACTTCCTGCTTAATATTTTCTTTTTTGATGGTGTTCATGAGCTATTGTTTTAGATTACTAAGTTAAGTTAATCGTGAGTTGTCAGTGGTGAATGGTAAGTAAGTAACCTTCAAACATGTGCACGCACAACTGACAACTCACCACTCACCTTGAATATTCCCGCAGCATTTGCCGTTCTTTATCCGTAAGGCTTTTCATTCCTTTCTTATGAATCTTTTCAAGTATCCTGTCTATCTCCTGCTCTTTACTCCGTTTTTCTATATTGTATTTATGATCGATGGTAGCTGCGTTTGAGTGTTTATTGAAAAAATAATTATCTATAAACAGGCTATGTGGCCTGGTAATAATAATGTACATGAACACTACGGAAGGCAGCATAATAATTACAATGGGCCATGTGTTGGTAATTATAACAGACGGATGCATAATGATGGCAACCACAAGGCCAATTAATGCGCCGCCCAAATGTGCATCGTGGCCAATATTATTTTTTCCTGAGCGGATGCCATAAATGGAATACAACACATAAATAAGCCCGAACAGCCAGCCGGGAATGCCAATGGGAATAAACAATAAACCAATCTTCATGCCCGGGAATAAAGCAATGGCTGCATATATCAACCCGCTTACACCGGCAGAGGCCCCCACTGAATCATAACTGCCATCGTGGCGATGGATGAAGAGTGAAAGCAGGTCGCCGCCAATCAGGCTTAAAAAATAAATAAGTAAAAACCTTACAGGGCCTAACGACATCTCAATTGAACCGCTGAAAAAATATAAGGCCAGCATATTGAAGATAAGGTGCATCCAGTTTACATGAAGAAAACCGGATGTTACCAGCCGTTTATAATCTTTATATAACAAAACGCCATCTACATTAAACTTGTATTTATTGTAGAAGATGCTGTCTTTAAAACCGCGGTAAGAAACAATTACGTTGGCGATAATTAATATAAAAGATAGAATGCCCATTTGTTACTGCAATGTACAAAGCTGTTTATTTGATGCAAAATGTGTTGCCGGAAATAACATGCTGTTCCTGCGGCGTTAATGCCCGGATATTTGCTGAAGCTGAAGGGAGTGACACCTGCCTGTTGGCAGACAGGCAACCGTGATGCCATCTGTTCTTCAGCTTATTCAACTAAATAAATAAAAAAGCCTTTGGCTTTTAACCAAAGGCTTTATAAAAATTTTTCGAAGTACTATTTGATAATACCGCAACCAATTCTGCCGCCGGCATTACCGGTTGGTTGTGTTGTATAATCATCAACACCGTTGTGCACAATAATGGCATGGTTTAAAACGCTGCTGGCTGTGTCTGAACCAAGCGTCCATAAATCTGTTGACATTTCAAGTGTGCCTTTACCTTCTCCATCTAATTTCACATTCCCTATATCTCCCAGATGAAAACTGGCACCGCCCCATTTGCCGTGTTGTGCTCCGGTTGGATTCCAGTGGCCGTGTGTAGCCATACCGTTATCACCGCAATCCGGATGCTCGTGTATATGTACAGCAACTGTTTTATTGGCCATTTTAGGTATGGTAAGATTGAGCGTTAATTTAACCTTGCCGCTGTCTGCATCAAAGCTTGCCGTTCCATCAACAGTCGTATCTGCTTTTGTGCCTGAGATTACGGCTTCTGCATGTGTTACCGGTTCAGCAGGTGCAACTGAAGAATCCATTGATGACATAGAAGAAGTGTCGTTTGCTGTGTCTGAAGACGTGGAAGTACCGCAGGATACTAAAGCGAGGGATGCTGTTACAAGCATACACTGCAGTACATGTTTAATTTGTAGTTGTTTCATGATTAAGATTTTTTGAATAAGCTTAATTTATAATACAAATATCTTACCATGATAGTTATAATCAAAATATAACTGGTTTGCTGCAAGCCTCAAGCGTTGAGCTGCGGGCTATTCATTACTCATTGCTGACCACTCATCTTCAGTATGCCTTCTGCTAATAATCTGTTTTAATAGAATTGCCGAAGGGGATTTTTAATAGGTCTTTTACGTCTTCATCGTTTCTTCCTTCCAGCACATCAAGACCATAATGAATATCTTTTACAGGCGTTTTGCAATAAGTGCCAAACAGCTTATCCCAAAAAGGAAATATGTTGCCATAGTT
>JAEWBD010000300.1 GCA_023391315.1 Bacteroidota bacterium
TCGCAAAACATCTTTAGCCATGCCTGTGTACCAGGTAGCATCTGCAAGACTTTCTAAAACATAAACAGTAATCATAATAAAAAACCCCACACTCAATAATCTGAATATGGGGTTAACTTAACCTTTCCTTTGTAGCCGGTACGGGAATCGAACCCGTCTTTCCTCCGTGAAAGGGAGATGTCCTAGCCGATAGACGAACCGGCCGCTTTAATTGCGGGAGCGCAAAGATAATAGCCATTTGCTAATGAACAAAGTTTTAGTTTTTTTTGAAACAGAATATTTAATGCCCGGGTTTAATTCTTATTTATGTTTAATAATTATTCATTGTACAACTATTTGGAAAAATTACTGCTGAATGCTGATAAAATAATGCATTATTCTACATTTATCGGGTTATAAAGAATATATGAGAAAAGCCATTTTATTGACCAATGGATTATATGATACTGAGAACGCAAAAACCGCCCATGGTTTAGTGCGGGAAAGTAACCGTTACAAAATTGTAGGCGTAATAGATCATGTTTTTGCAGGTAAAGATGCCGGGGTTTTACTTGATGGCCAACACAGGAACATACCTGTTTTTGCAACGGTTACCGAGGCAATGGTTGCAAACCCGGAAGTCTGTGTTGTGGGCGTGGCGACAAGCGGTGGCATTTTTCCGGGCACATTGCTGAACGAGGTAAAGGAAGCCATTGAATTAAAGCTTGATATTATAAACGGCCTGCACGATCATTTAAATGAAAGGCCTGAAATAAAAGCGCTTGCAGAAAAAAATAATGTTGAACTCATTGATATAAGACGACCTAAAAAATTGCAGGAGCTTCATTTCTGGACGGGAAAAATTTTTGATGTTAAAACACCGGTCGTTGCCGTTATCGGTACAGACTGCGCATTGGGCAAACGCACCACAACACGATTTGTAATGAATGCCTGTAATAATGCCGGCATGAACACCCAAATGATTTATACTGGACAAACAGGCTGGCTGCAGGGCGGCAAATACGGCTTTATTTTCGATTCAACCTTAAACGATTTTGTTTCAGGCGAACTGGAACATGCCATACTCACCTGCCATGAAGAAACACATCCGGATATTATTTTTATTGAAGGTCAATCAGCGTTGAGAAACCCAACCGGACCTTGCGGCAGCGAGCTGCTTATATCGGGCAATGCCAAACATGTAATATTAGTTACGGCGCCTAAAAGAAAATATTATGAACATGAACCTGTCTGGGGCGAAATACCTTCGCTTGCATCCGAGATAGAACTGATAAAACAGTTTGGTTCAACCGTAATTGCCATTGCCATCAATACAGAACATTGTTCTGATGAAGAGGCATTCATGTTTCAAAAAGAATATGAAAAACAATTCGGCATACCGGTTATGCTGCCATTGCAGGAAGGTTGTGAAAAGATAGTGCCCGTAATTAAGAAGCTTTGAATTGTTTGTTTAAAAGTTGTGTGATTAGCGGTCAGGCGCTTTAAAAAGCTCTCATCAAATAGATTAACCTTAAAAGCGTCAGACCGATATACGATATAATATTAGCTCAGACAGCTTATAAAAAGCTTCGCAAAAGTTAAGTTGATGAAAATAAAATCTTTTAAATCATATAAGAAAAACCTCCTCTTGCAAAAGCCTTATACGATTGCGAGGGAAACCATCACGGATGTCGAAAATGTTTTCCTGGAAATTGAACTGGAAGATGGAATTGTTGGTATAGGAGCCGCCAATCCTTCTCCTGAAGTAGTTGGAGAAACGCCTGCGCAAACATGGCAGCATTTACAGTCAGGATTTTTGGAATCGTTTATTGGAAAAGATATAAGGCAATTCCTGCATCATATTTATTTAACTAAACAGCACTTTGTTAATTTGCCCGGAACACAGGCCTGTATTGATATTGCGCTGCATGATGCTTTCACCAAATGGCTTGGTATAAGTGTGGTTGATTTTTATGGAAGACAGCATGAACGCATGCTTACTTCCGTAACCATCGGTATTAAAGAGGTGGCTGCAACGCTTGAAGAAGCGGAAGATTATTATAAAAAAGGCTTTCGCATTTTAAAAGTAAAAACAGGTCTTGATGCAGCGCTTGATGCAGAACGTATCATTAAACTAAAAGAAAAATTCGGCGATTATTTTACAATCCGTGTTGACGCCAATACAGGTTATACATTGGAAGACTTGAAACAATTTCTTTCACTTACAAAACAATATAAAGTTGAATTGATAGAACAGCCATTGCTTCCATCCACAGATCATGAATTATTGCAGCTACCTGCCCACACACGGGCATTGTTAGCCGCAGATGAATCGCTCAAAAATGAAACTTCTGCTTTATCCATCGCCGCAAAAAACTTATATGGTATATTCAATATTAAACTGATGAAATGCGGCGGCATACAAAACGCATTCAATATTGCCAACATTGCAAGACCTGCCGGTATTAATTTATTCTGGGGCTGCAACGATGAAAGCATTGTAAGCATAACGGCTGCTCTGCATGCGGCCTTTGCCTGCCCGCACACAAAATATATTGACCTCGATGGCAGCCTCGATCTTGCAGAAGATGTGGTTGCCGGCGGCTTTACCATTAAAGATGGGTACATGTATTTGCACGATGGCAATGGGTTAGGCGTAACAATCATTTAGTAATTTGCGCACTGCACAACGGTTAACCATCATGCTACATAAATCAATCATCACTTTAATTTTTATTGCAACAGCCTTTTTAGTTTCAGCGCAAACACAGGTATTCCGTAATGCATCATTGCCCGTAAACGAAAGGGTGAATGACTTACTTAAACAGTTGACACTTGAAGAAAAAATTTCTTTATTAGGTAATGAAAGTAAAGCCGTATCAAGGCTTGGCATTCCTGCCTATAACTGGTGGAATGAAGCTTTACATGGTGTTGCCAGGGCAGGTAATGCTACTATATTCCCGCAGGCTATTGGCATGGCCGCAAGTTTTGATGATGCACTACTGCAGGAATGTGCCGGTGCTGTTTCCACAGAAGCAAGGGCTAAGTATAACCTTGCTGCAAAAAAAGGAGAACACCTTCAGTATATGGGTTTAACCTTTTGGTCGCCCAACATTAATATCTTTCGCGATCCCAGGTGGGGCAGGGGCCAGGAAACTTATGGTGAAGATCCTTTTCTCACCGCAGCAATGGGTACCGCATTCGTTACCGGCTTACAGGGCAATGATGCATTGCATTTAAAAGCAGCAGCCTGCGCAAAACATTATGCCGTGCACAGCGGACCGGAAGCAGGCCGCCATTCATTTAATGCCGTGGTTAGTGAGAAGGATTTGCGTGAAACGTATTTGTATGCGTTTAAGAAACTGGTTGATGCACATGTGGAAGCGGTGATGTGCGCTTATAACCGGGTGAACAATGAACCTTGCTGCACAAGCGAAACTTTGCTGCATAATATCTTACATAAAGAATGGAATTTCCAGGGCCATGTTGTTACAGACTGCGGCGCCTTGAATGATATTTACACAAGTCATAAAACTTATCCAACAAAAACGGAAGTTGCCGCCGCTGCTATTAAAGCTGGTGTTGATCTTGAATGCGGCGGTATCTTACAGGCTGATGTGATGAAAGCGATTAATGAAAAATTGCTCGAAAAAAAAGATGTGGACAGTGCACTTGCCGCAATATTACGCACACAGGTAAAACTTGGTTTTTTTGATGACAGCACGCTTTCACCATACAAACATTTTGGAGAGGATAGTGTCGCCAATAATTATCATCGAACACTCGCAAGAAGAATGGCTGCTGAAAGCATGGTACTGCTGAAGAATGATAAACAGATATTGCCGCTCGATAAAAATAAATATCACCAGATAATGATTGTCGGGCCCAATGCAACTTCAGCAGATGCATTACTGGGCAACTATCATGGCGTAACCGGCAAGGCCGTGAACTTTGTTGAAGGCATAACCAATGCGGTGGATGCTGCCACAAGGATTGAATACGATATGGGTTGCGATTATGAAGACACTACGCATTTTGGAGGAATCTGGGCGGCGGGCAATGCTGAAGTTACCATTGCTGTTGTAGGTTTTACACCGGTATATGAGGGCGAAGAAGGCGATGCCTTTCTGGCAAAAGGGGGTGGCGACCGGAAAGATTTTTCTTTGCCTGCTGCACACATTGCTTACTTGAAAGCCTTGCGTAAAGCAACTAAAACACCATTGATCGTTGTCATTACTTCCGGCAGTGCGGTTAATATCAATGCGATTAAAGGTTATGCGGATGCCATTGTACTGGCATGGTATCCGGGTGAAGAAGGCGGTAATGCACTGGCTGATATTTTATTTGGAAAAGTATCACCGTCCGGGCATTTGCCGGTAACTTTTTATAATGCTTTTGCTGATCTTCCCGATTATGCCAGCTATGCCATGAAGGGCAGAACATATCGTTACTTTAACGGCCATGTACAATACCCTTTTGGTTTTGGCCTGAGTTATACAAGCTTCGATTATGCCTGGGTGAATAGGCCTGTTATAAATAAGGACAGCATTAGTTTTTCTGTCCATATAAAAAATACAGGCAGGTATGATGGAGCTGATGTGGCGCAGGTTTACATCAGTTACCCGCAATTGCCCGGCATGCCGCTGAAAGAATTAAAGGCCTTCAAAAAAATCCCGCTTACTGTACATGAAGAAAAAACCGTACGGTTCAGTATTCCTTTAAGCGAACTGCAGAAATGGGATGATGGTAAAAATGCCTGGCAATTATATCAAGGCAATTATACAATCACGGTGGGAGAAAATGCTGCAGCTGCAAAACTTACAGCTGCAGTTTCTATTCAATAAATAAATCGTTTACTTTTTCCGCTGGCGGAACATCCATTCAATGGCAAGTTTATTATTATAAGCTGCCAGCCAGGAGAAATGGCCTGTTTCGGGATACATGGAAAAACCCGGATGTGCGCTTGCATTCATTAATGCCTGCAGCATATCAACCGAAAACTGCGGGTTTACTGTACCATCTTCTGAACCATGGGCAATCCATATTGGTATATGTGCAATGGATGCTGCTTTCGCTGTATCACCGCCACCACAAACAGGCATAGCCGCAGCGAATAAATCCGGGTAACGTTCAATAGCATCAAAAGTGCCGAAACCACCCATGGATAAACCGGTGATGTAAATGCGGTTTGTATCTATAGACGGATTTTTTTTCATCTGCTGTATCAATGCAATTACCAGTTCCATGGGTTTGGATGGTGCTGGCTGCAGCGCCATTGCACGGCTGGTATTCATGCGGTTAAAATTAGACCAGGCCATCCCGGTTGGGCATTGCGGTGCAATTACAAAAGCAGGATACATGCTCATCATTTCATCCGTAGCAAAGTTCATGACACCCCATTTTAACTGTGCATCATTATCATTGCCGCGTTCGCCTGCACCATGCAGGAATATTACAAGCGGGTATTTACGGCCCGGATCAGCATCAGGAAATAAAAGCCGGTAATTTAATGTATCGCCTTTTGCACCTACAAAATGTTCAGCACTGAAACGTGACGGCTGTGCTTTTGCAATGATACAGGTGCTGCATAGTGCAGCAATGAGCAGTGTGGATACTAACTTTTTCATTGGCATTTATTTTTAAACTTGTTTTTGGTTTAATTGCTGTGTGTAGTTATAGTGCGTTTAAATTAATTGTCAATATTACATAATTATAAAGAATGTAGAAGTGCATTAGCAAATGCTGTTGCTGAGGAGGTTTCTTTTTCAAAAAATTATTCGCATAGTCATATGGAAACATGGCAAAGCTTTATCTTGTACACATAAATTACAGCTATGAGAAAATTGCCGCTTCTTGTTTTGCTAACCTTTGTTTTGGTTAATGCGTTCGCACAAAATACATCTTATCAAAAGGCTATAAAAAGTTTTGATGCATACATACAAAATGCAATGCAATTATGGAAAACACCGGGCCTTTCTGTGGTAGTGGTTAAAGACAACAAAGTTGTTTTTAATAAAGGTTATGGTATGAAAGATATTACAACAAAAGCGCCATTTGAAACGTCAACACTTTCTATATGCGCTTCTACCACCAAAGCTATGACGGCTGTATGTATGGGCATGCTGGTGGATGCGGGAAAAGTTAACTGGACAGATAAAGTAAGTGATATTTATCCTGAACTTAAATTGTATGATAACTATGCCAGCAGCGAACTTACCGTTAAAGATTTGTTTACACATAATGCCGGTCTTGGCAATGCTGACTTGCTTTGGGTTTTTGATTACAGCATGGATACCATCATTCACCAGATGCGTTATATAAAACCTGCCTATTCGTTCCGGTCTTCTTTTATTTATCAAAACCTCATGTACATGGTGGCGGGCGAAGTGATACATAAAGTCTCGGGCATACCATGGGACAGGTTTATTAAAGACAGTTTATTTGCAAGGCTTGGCATGAATAATACATTTCCCAATTACAGGCAATCGCTGGTAAGTAATAACCACATCACACCGCATTATATGTATGAAGACAGCGTGGTGGAAACTATTCCTTTTATTGACAGCAAAACCATTGATGCGGCAGGCGGCGTCTGGAGCTGTACGGACGATATGGGCAAATGGATAAGTTTTATGCTTGACAGTACAAAGATCAACGGCAAGCGTTTATTAAAGCAGAAAACATATCTGGAGTTATTTAAGCCGCAATCCATAGTTACGGAAGATGAATTTTATCCAACCAAACAATTAACCCATTCGCATTGGACAACTTATGGGCTTGGCTGGTTCCAGGAAGATTATAAAGGACGGATGGTACAGTTTCATACAGGCAGTCTTGACGGGGCCGTTGCTATTGCTGGGCTAATACCGGATGAACATTTTGGTGTGTATATGTTTGTCAATATGGACCATACTGAAATACGGCATGCTTTACTGTATAAGGCAATGGACCTGTTTGTTTTTAATGATGATAAAACCGACTGGAGCAAAGACCTCTATAAACTTTACACAAGCCGCTTTGCCGCTTATAAAAAAGAAGAAGCAAAAACAGATTCGGCAAGGGTTTTACATAAAAAAGCTTCGCTTGAGCTGAAAAATTATGCGGGTAATTATCATAATGAAATATATGGCGATGCAGGTATTGTATTGCAGGGCGATTCGCTCGTAGCGAAATTCCCCAACAATATCAATATTGATTTGAGCCATTGGAATTACGACACTTTCCTTGGCAGGTTTGAACACAAATGGTATGGTAAAGCTTTTTTACGTTTTAATTTAAATGAAAAAGGAAATGTAAGTGGCTTTAATTTTTTTGGGGTTGAGTATGATAAGGAAGAGGAGTAAGCCCGTGCTTCTATTTTATTGCCCACAGGATTAAAAACACTAAATATTTTCTTACAGCCTTTCTTATGTAACTAAAGTTACTGTACGGGTCTGGTTAAGTTTTGAATTTTGCAAAACAATATAATACTGCAAAAGCAAAACTTAATATATGGCACAGGAACATTTTTATGAAGTAAATATTCGGCGTAAAGAAGGAAGGGTTGGTGAACTTTCGTCACCTGTTTTAAATAAAACCATCGAATGCGCCACACCGCCGGAATTCCCGGATGGCGTTAGGGGCATCTGGTCTCCGGAGCACTTGTTTGTAGCTTCTATAAACAGTTGTTATATGGCTACCTTTTTAGCCATTGCATATAATTTTAAAATTGAAGTGGAAGATTTTGACTGCAAAACAGTCGCCCGGCTTCAAATGGTTGATGGCAGGTATCAAATAACGGAAGCCGAAATGCATCCGGTTGTTAAGCTTGCACACCCGCAGGAAGATGCGGAGAAAGTAATGCGGGTTTTTGAAAAAGCTAAAACCGGCTGCCTGGTAACCAATTCAATGAAAACAGTTATTACGCTCAGCCCGTCTCTGAATTAGGTGTTCCAAAATAGTATTCAGTTTTCAGTAAAGTATTTTTTAATTTAATAATAGAACAAAATGTTTGAAATGTTTAAAAACCTGTTCGCAGGAACAGATAATGAAGCCCTTACCGGGGCCATAAAAAACGGGGCTTATCTGGTAGATGTACGTACCCCCGGAGAATTTTCCATGGGCAGTGTGAAAGGTGCTGTCAATATTCCGTTAGATAAAGTGCTGAGCCGTTTATCTGAGTTTAAAGCAGAAAAAGGCATCGTTCTTTTTTGTCAAAGCGGTGGCAGGGCCGGACGTGCAAAAGGCATGCTGGAAGAAAAAGGCATACGGAATATAATAAATGGCGGATCGTGGCATAATGTTCAGGCATGCATGAATAAATAGTGCAGCGGGTTATTGCCAGGAAATTTTATCATTCAGAAAATAAGATATAGGTATGAAACAATATTTAAGTGGCTGGAATTTTATGCGTGTTTTCCGGCTTGTGGTTGGGGTGTTGGTGCTGGTGCAGGGAATCAGGATGCATGACTGGAGCTTTATTCTCATCGGCGCACTGTTTTCTTTAATGCCGGTATTCAATATAGGTTGCTGCGGTTCGGGCAGTTGCAGCATTTCCAGTACAGGTAACCGTACCTGCGCAACAGGCGATAAATTACATGACGATAGAAAATAACCAGGGATGAAGAATACGGCATTTATAGTGTTTGTGTTAACTATGCTGCTGGCAGCCTGCAACAATACGCCATCTGAAAAAAGCACGCCGGATGAAGCATTGTATTTACGCAGGGGCGATAGCCTTGCCTCCTTCGCACAGGCAATGCTGTTGTCCAATGTATCCAATGCCATACAAACACGCGGTGTGGCTGGTGCAGTTGATTTTTGCAGCGAAAAAGCAATTCCGCTTACAGACTCCGCTGCTGCCTTATATGGATATGCTATTAGCAGGATTAGCAATAAAAACCGTAATCCCGGTAATGCACTGCGAACTGCTGCAGACAGCCTTGCCTGGCAGCAAATGAATGCGGTAATACAAGACAGCGCACAAAAGCAAAAGCATTTTATCATGCAGGCGGGTAACAGTATTACTTACTATAAAGCAATTACCATTGCCATGCCCACCTGCCTCAAATGCCATGGCCAACCACAAACAGATATATCTCCCGAAGTGTTAGCAGTTATCAATCAAAAGTACCCGGCTGACAAGGCTACCGGTTACCATGCCGGTGAACTTAGAGGCTTATGGAAAATAAAAATGACGAAATAGGATGAAAGTGTTTTTAAAGAAAAATATAGCAATTATTGTGGGCATATTTATTGGCGCTGCTGCAGGCTTTCTATACTGGAAATTTATAGGATGCAGCTCCGGCACATGCCCTATTACATCCAAGCCTGTTAACAGCAGCGTTTACGGAAGCATAATGGGAGGCCTGCTGGCTTCCATGTTTTCTCAAAAACGGGCATAAAGATTCAGGCTTTTACTTCGTTTACAAGCGCTTTGCCATTTTCAAAATCAGCCAGGTTATTTAATGTTATGATGGCTATCTGCTCTAAGGCTTCGCTGGTAAAAAATGCCTGGTGCGCTGTAACCAGCACATTGGGAAAAGTCATCAGCCTTGCAAAAACTTCGTCCTGCATAATTTCTTCAGAAAGATCGCGAAAGAAAATATTGGTTTCCTGTTCATATACATCAATACCCAGGTAGCCAAGCTTTCCATCCTTCAAAGCTTTGATGGCATCTTTTGTATTAATCAACGCGCCGCGGCCGGTATTAATGAGCATTGCGCCATGCTTCATCTTATTA
>JAEWBD010000359.1 GCA_023391315.1 Bacteroidota bacterium
ACGATTTTGAAATAACCGGTAAATCAAGATGCGAATCAACGCTTACATCGCCATGACCCGGAAAATGCTTGGCGCAGGCCATTACATTCTCTTCCTGCATGCCGCGCATTAATTGTGTGCCAAGCAAAGCCACTTTGTATTTGTCTTCACCAAAAGAACGGAAGTTGATGACCGGATTATTGGGGTTATTGTTAATGTCAACCACCGGCGCATAATTTACCTGTATGCCGATGCGTTTGCATTGTTCGCCGATGGCCCTGCCCACTTCATAAGCAATGGCGGCATCCTGTACAGCGCCAATGGTAAGCTGGTCGGGAAATTTAAAGACACTGTCTGTCATGCGCATGCCCAAACCTGTTTCGCCATCAATGCAAACCATTAAAGGTGTTTGCGCTATTTGCTGAAAATAATTAATGTAACCGGCTTGTTTTATGGGACCACCCTGGAACAAACAAATAGAACCGATATTATAATCGCGGATAAGCTGCTCTACTTTTGAATTTAAATATACCGGCCTGCCCGAGGCAACGGTACTTTCACGAACCACCATTAATTGTGCTATGCGCTGCACAGGCGTTAAGGAATTAAACACGCTGTCAACCCAACGCTGAGAATCCGCAGTTTGTTTATAAAATTTCTGAGCGTTTAAAGAACTTAAGCCAATAGTGCAGAGCAGGAAAACGAATGCTTTCTTTAATTTCATTATTACTTATTAGTGGTGATTATTGTTACCCGTTTGTGCAATAATAAAAATTAATCATAACTAAAGCCTTTAAGGTTTTTACAATGTTTACACAAACCCAAAAGTTTTTGAAGCCAGGGCTCTTATCGCTTTGGCGGGTTATTTGATATACTACTTAAAAAAATTCATGAGCCTTTCCGTATATAAAAAGAAACGCAGCTTTACTAAAACACCGGAACCCACCGGCGGCAAAGCTTTAAAAAATGAATTGGTATTCGTGGTGCAGAAACACGATGCATCCCGCCTGCATTATGATTTTCGTTTGGAAATGGAGGGTGTGCTGAAAAGCTGGGCGGTGCCTAAAGGCCCTTCGCTTAATCCGGAAGATAAACGTTTGGCTATGATGGTAGAAGACCATCCTTTTGATTACAGGGCATTTGAAGGTATAATTCCGGAAGGGAATTATGGCGCTGGCACTGTGATTGTTTGGGATGAAGGCACTTATACCCCACTGGAAGACACAGGCAACAAAAAGGAGAATGAAAAGGTTTTATTAAAGCAGTTACATGCCGGCAGTTTAAAAATCGTAATGCATGGCAAAAAGCTAAAAGGCGAATTTGCCCTGGTGAAAACCAATTACCAGGGTGAGAATAGCTGGCTGTTGATTAAACATAACGACAAGTATGCATCGGAGAAAGATATTACATTAAAAGACAAATCGGTTGTTTCTAAAAAAACGTTGTTGCAGGTTGAAAAAACAAGCAATAAAATATGGGAAAGTAATCGCGAAAAAACAACGGCGAAAAAATCTGTAAAACGAGTAAAGAGCGCAAAAACAAAACCTGTAGCCAAAAAACGTAGCATAGCTGGAACAAAAAAGTAATCCATTATGCTGTAGTTCCCCGATCGCTCAAATTTCTCCATAACCGGCTTTAATCATAATTTTACCTGTTTTTATAATTGTTTGGATATCGGTTTACCAAAAATATTCAGGCAATTTGAGACAGGTAAGGTGAATTAAAACAGGAGATAAGAGCATGGAACAAACAACAGCCTGCGCAACGCAGCAAAGCATCAAACCAAGATATCAAAAGCCAAACT
This sequence comes from Bacteroidota bacterium, assembly GCA_023391315.1. Taxonomy (GTDB): domain Bacteria; phylum Bacteroidota; class Bacteroidia; order Chitinophagales; family Chitinophagaceae; genus Parafilimonas. The sequence goes on from JAEWBD010000359.1 coordinate 1,784, forward strand.
GGTTACGTGTAAAATTACCCATTGGCGAAAGCTATAAGCATGTACGCAATCTTGTAGATACACATAAACTTCACACCATTTGCGAAAGCGGCAATTGCCCCAACATGGGTGAATGCTGGGGCGCCGGAACGGCAACGTTTATGATATTGGGCAACATTTGCACCCGCAGTTGCGGATTCTGCGCCGTAGCTACCGGCCGGCCGGAACCGGTTGACTGGGATGAACCGCAGCGTGTGGCAGAAGCTATTCATTTAATGAAAGTGAAACACGCTGTGATTACCAGTGTTGACCGCGATGAACTGAAAGACGGCGGTTCCACTATATGGTTCAATACGATAAAAGCCGTAAAAGCTTTAAACCCGGATACAACACTTGAAACGTTAATCCCGGATTTTAAAGGCATACATGAGCAAATAGAAAAAGTTGCCGAAGCATCGCCGAAAGTCATCAGCCACAATATGGAAACCGTTGAACGGCTTACCCGCCAGGTGCGCATACAGGCAAAATACCGCCGCAGCCTGGAAGTGCTTCGTTATTTAAAAGAATTAGGCGTTCGCACTAAAACGGGTATTATGCTTGGCCTCGGCGAAACGAAAGAAGAGGTAATTGAAACCATGAATGACCTTGCCGCAGTAAACCTTGATGTGCTTACGCTCGGCCAATACCTGCAGCCAACTGCCAAACATTTGCCGGTTGAACGTTTTGTGCATCCGGATGAATTTGCAGAATTCAGGGAAATAGGCTATTCGCTCGGATTTGATTATGTGGAAAGCGGCCCGCTGGTGCGTTCTTCTTATCACAGCGAAAAACATGTTTTTCCAGGTTATGGCAGGCAGCAATGGCTGAATGAAAAAGTGAATTAATTTCTTTGATGCCCAAGCTCCGTTGCCATCTAACCGGCGCTATCGAAGGCACAGGATGACCAGCCACAGTTGATTATGGATCCGTAAATTCATCATTGATTTTGGGTATAACGGTATTCCGAAAGACGATTCCACGCTTCTGATTTTTCGACCGGCATGCTGTATAAGTTTAATTAAATATTAAAACACTTTTTAAAAGAAAGCTTTCGCGTTGCAAAAGCTTTCTTTTTATCTTCAATTTACCTATTTTTGCGCCCCGTTTGCGGATGTGGCGAAACTGGCAGACGCACCAGACTTAGGATCTGGCGCCGCAAGGCATGTAGGTTCGATTCCTATCATCCGCACTTTTTTTGTAGTTGACAGGTTTATAAGTTATTAGTTGATAGGTGTTTACTTATCAACTAATCAGCCTTCAACGATTCAACTTACTATATTATGGCAACTATTACACGCGAAAATATTGGACAGCTTAACGATAAGCTCACCGTAAATCTTTCAAAGGAAGACTATATGCCTTCTTTTGAAAAAAGCTTAAAAACCTATGCTAAGAATGCCAACATCCCCGGCTTTAGAAAAGGAATGGTTCCTTCCAGCCTGGTTAAAAAAATGTATGGCCAGTCAGTTTTTACAGAAGAGGTTTTACGTACGGTGGAAAAAGAACTGAACAGCTATGTTACAAATGAAAAGCTCGACATTCTTGCACAGCCTTTGCCGTTTGAAAATGATTCCCGCCAATTGGATATGAATACTCCCGGCGATTATGCCTTTGCTTTTGAAATTGGTTTAAAGCCGGATATTAATATCAATCTTGGTGACCTGAAAGGCACTTTTTATAAAATACAGGTAGAAGATAATGTGGTAGAAGACGAAGTAAACCGCCTGCGTTCCCGCTATGGTAAAATGACGGAACCTGAAACGGTAAGCAATGAAGAAGATGTATTAAATGTGAAGTTTACTGAAGCCGATGCCGAAGGCAATGCTGTTGAAGGCGGTATTGAAAAAGACAATTCTTTGCTGGTTAAATATTTTGCACCTGAAGTGCGTGAGCAACTGATGGGCAAGAAGAAAGATGACACCATTTTAATTCAGCTAAATAAGGCTTTTGAAGATAAGGAAAGGGATTTTGTAATGGAAGACCTTGGCCTTGATAAAGCTGATGCTGCGGAAAAATTCTTCAACCTTACGATTACTAAAATTGGTTTTGTTGAAAAAGCTGAATTGAATGAAGAGTTCTTCAAAGGCATTTACCCGGAAGGAAATGTAACCAACGAAGAAGAATTCCGCAATGCTGTAAAGGCTGACATTCAGAAATATTACGATGCCCAAAGCAGTAACCAGTTACAGGACCAGCTATATCACCATTTGATTGATCATGTGCAGGTTGAATTTCCTGAGAATTTCCTGAAGCGCTGGCTGGAAGTAGGTTCTGAGAAAGCAAAAACGCCTGATGAAGCCGAAAAAGAATTGCCTTCATTTTTAAACCAGCTTAAATGGACATTGATCAGCAGCAAGCTAATTAATGAGAATGCCATAACGGTTGAACGCGATGAGGTTAAGGATTATGCCATAAGGCAGATAAGCAGTTATATGCAGGGCCAGAGCTTAGGTGATATGCCCTGGCTGGATGAATATGCCAACCGCATGCTGAACGATCAGAAATTTGTAGAGGAAACGTATATGCGCCTTCAAACAGAAAAACTGTTTAAGCTCCTGGAAGAAAAAGCCAGTAAAACAGAAGCACCGATTTCGCTGGAAGAATTTGAGAAGAAGGTGCATGACCACCACCATCATCATTAAAAATATTTTTAGAATTAAAAATCCCCCAGATACAGCTTAAGTATTAGGGGATTTTTTTTATGTATGAATATTTATTATAACAGATTATCTCATCTCCAAAAAACTAATCCGGCAAATATCAATTTGCTCTATAAGTAGGCTTGTCAAATATGAAGCTAGATTATACTTTATAAATTTTTGTTTAGCACTTCTAATATTTCTTCTTCATTTTCGGCCGTTATACCCGTGCCCCTATAAATGATAATCCCTTCTTTATTTATCAGGATAGTTGTTGGAATCGCAGTTACTCCAAATAAATTTGTTATTGCGTCATTTTCATCCCAAATATTTCTCCACTTAATCTTTTTATTTGTAACCGTGTTTTGCAATCCTTTAAAACTTAAATCACGGTTTATGCCAATGATTTCAAGCTTGTTTTCGGAGTAATCATTCCGTAATTTTTTAATAAAAGGTAAAGCTTCCATACAAGGCCCGCACCATGTGGCCCAAAAATCAAGCAGCACATACTTTCCTTTACAATTGTTTATATCTATAACAGAACCGGACATGTCTTTACCTGTAAAAGATGGGGCTAATTTGTTTTTTAGATAGGGATGAATTAGCCCGTCTAAATAACTAACAATATACTTACCTCCCGGGCTATTAATATATTTATCCGGGAAAACAGATTCAGCTGTTGCCAACAAATATTTTAAAAAAGCAGAATCGTTTCCAAGCAAGGCAATGGAAGGAGGAATTACCTGGTTGGTAAAATACCAGAAGGAAAAATAATCTTCCGAATAATTTTTTAAAAAAGAAACTGTCCGTTCAGTAAAAGCCTTATAGGTTTGAGCAAATACATTTTGAAGCGAATCATTATTATAACGGCCATAACCATTCATGCTAAAAAAAGCATCCACAGCCTGGGCTTCCTTTCTCCTGTACACCAATAATTTCCCAAATAATTTATTAGAACTAGTGTCAAAAACAGGTCTAACATTTTCCATGTTTTTGTATTTTAATTCACCTGTATCATAATAAAACGAGATGCTTGCAGGCTTTCATTAATAAAGTAAGTATTTGAATATAGGGTATGCCCATCATGATTATACCTTATTTGAAAAGAAGGATATTCTGAAAAAAAATTTTCTTTAAACGCTAACTGACTATTGAAAAAAGTATCGGTAGCAAAAATTTCTTTTACGCCATTGAAATAAACAAAAGATACTTCCTGTGGAACGATTGTAGAATCCAGAATAATTTTTAAGTAGAACGTTTTTTGTGAGTAGCATTTTTGGGTGAAAACTATCGTTGCTAGTAAAAATATTAAACAAACTTTCATGAAAAAAAGATGCACCAAATATGAGGGTTTATTAAGTGTTTTCATCTTATTTTAAAATTTGACAATACAGTGTATTAGCCATAAATCCCATCAATCACCTTCTTAAATTTTTCCAGCACCACTTTTCTTTTCAGGCTCATTTTGGGCGTCATTTCGCCGGTTTCGAGGCTCCACTCGGCGGGCAGCAATTCAAACTTTTTAATTTGCTCCACATGGTTGAATTGCTGGTTCAGTTCTTCCACAACCGCGTCATATTTTTTTAATACTTCAACATTTTTAACCGCATCGGCATTAGAAGTGAAAGGAATATTATGCAATTCCATCCACGTTTTTAAATAAGCAAAAGCAGGAACAATCAAAGCGCTTACAAATTTTTTCCCTTCGCCTATCACCATTATCTGTTCAATAAAAGGGCTGCCCTTAAATACATTTTCAAGCGCCTGAGGCGCTACATATTTACCGCCACTTGTTTTAAAAATCTCTTTTTTGCGGTCGGTTATTTTCAGGAATTTATTATCCGCCCAGGCCCCGATATCGCCGGTATGCAGCCATCCGTCGATTACGGTATCGGCTGTAAGGTCGGGGCGTTTGTAATAGCCCTTCATTACAGTAGGCCCCTTCACGCAAATTTCACCATCTTCGGCAAGCCTTACTTCAATGCCATCAATTGCAGGCCCAACAGTTCCTATAAGCGAATCCGCCGGCGAGCTCCACCGGTTCACAGCAATAACAGGGCTGTTTTCCGTGGGGCCGTATCCTTCATACACGGGTATTTTTGCGGCATTAAAAATGCGCAGCAGTTTTACCTGGCAGGCAGCGCCACCCGTAATAATGAATTTGATATTGCCTCCCAATGCTTCACGCCATTTGCTTAACACAAGTTTGTTGGCAATGGCCAGCTTAAATTTATAGAATGGAGAATCAGCCGCTGGTGTTGCATATTGTTCAGCAAGATTTACACTCCAGAAAAACAATTGCTTTTTAATACCCGTTAACTGGCGGCCCGTTGCCATAATGCGTTCAAAAACTTTTTCCAGCAACCGCGGCACCGTTGTAAAACCATCGGGTTTAATTTCTTTTAAAT
>JAEWBD010000360.1 GCA_023391315.1 Bacteroidota bacterium
TTGCAGAACCATTATCCGTTTGCGAACCGGAACCTGCACCCAGCTGAAGATAATCTTCGTCCTGCAAAGCAAAGTTGGTACTCATTGCGCCGAAGGTTGAGAAATCATTGCGAATAGCTTCCGTGCCGGCAAGAATGTTGATGCGATGTTCTTTAAGCTGTAAATTATAGTTTAAGGTATTCGTCCAGGTAAAAGTAAAGTCCTTGGATTCCTGCAGGGAAAGACTGTTGAACGACCTTACCGGTCCTTCATCGCCAATCAACGCTGCGTTTTTATTTTTCAGGTCAGAATAATCAAATCCTAAACTGGTATGATATACAAGGTTTTTGATTATTTCTAAATCCATATATATGTTTCCAATAAGCAGTAATTGATTATTGGTATTGAAACGGTTTAAATACTGTACATCCACAGGATTATTCCTGTCTGTATAACCTGCACCGCGCGGGCCGCCATAAGTGCCATCAGTTTTATAAACCGGGATAGTGGGCGCAAGCGACAGGGCAAGACCAGGTGAAGGAGCGCCGCCCACATCATTGGCAGAATTAATTTGTGATGTTCTTGCCAGTTGCAGATTTTCGCCAAACTTCAGCCTGTCGTTAAATGCGGAAGCGTGGCTGTTTATTCTAACATTGTAGCGCTGATATTTGGTAAAAACAACCAGGCCATTATTATCGTAATATCCAAGATCGGTAAGGAAACCATTTTTCGCATTGCCGCCGGATATGGTGAGATTGGTAGAAGTAATGGTTGCTTTTTTAAACAAAGCGTCCTGCCAATTAGTATTGCCGGCCGGTTCAAGGCTGTCTGTATGAGAAAACGGCCCGTTGTAGGGATCGAAATTAGGGCTTCCTGTACCGGTTGCCCCAACAAAAGGTGCAATGATTACTTTATTTAAAACATTTTCCTGCCAGGGCTTTTCAGTCTGAAACGTTAAGCTGGAATTAAGTTGAATATGAACTTTATCGCCACTGCCACCGTTTTTAGTGGTTACAATGATAACGCCATTGGAAGCTCTTGAGCCATAAATAGAAGATGCGGATGCATCTTTCAAAACCTGTATGGAAGCAATGGATGATGTATTCAGATTGGCGAAATCTTCATACCGCGTGGTTGGCACACCGTCAATAATATACAATGGATTAGTGTTGCCCAATGTATTGACCCCACGTATTAAAATTCTCGGAGCGCCGCCATTGGCGCCTGTTGGCGAGCCGTCAGGTTGCACATATAAACCGGGCACCTGCCCCTGCAAAGCAAGCATCGGGCTTGAAACAGGTGCGTTTTTAACACTGGCAAGATTAACTACAGACACAGCGCCGGTAAGATCAACCTTTCTTTCAGACTTATATCCTGTTACAACAATCTGTTCAAGATCTGTAGCGGCTTCAGTCATTGCAAGTTCCATAACAGTATTTTCGTTTGGTACGGTTGCCGTTAAAGTGTTCATACCAACATAAGAAAGCTTAATGGTTTCCCCTGCAGCCGCAGAAATCGTAAAGTTACCGGCAGCATCTGTAACAACGGTCTGGCTTTTACCGGTAACAGTTACACCCGCTAAAGGCTCTTTGGTTGCTTGATTTATAACCCGCCCCGTCATTTTCCTTTGTTGTGCAAAGCAGGCTGTAACTATCAGCATTGATATCAGCGTTAACAATCTTCTCATAGAGATTTTATTTATAATTAAAAAATGGAGGTCTTAAATACAGGTACAGTTTTTAAGAGGTAATGTTTTGATTAGCCGGCGGAGCTTTGTTAATAACGGTTAATTTATTCACAGAAAAATTATGCAATGACAAGCCCGCATTTTTATTGTTGAAGTGTAGCATAGTGTTATTTGAATTTTGTTTTGAAGAATCAATTTGATTAGTGAAGAATAAGCGCTCTCTCAATCTGCTCCAATGATTTTCCTTTTGTTTCAGGCATTATTTTCAACACAAACAATAATTGCAAAACCATCATGATGCTGAAGAAAAGAAAAGTATTACCGCCTCCTAATTTTTCTGACAATACAGGAAACAGAAAAGTGATAACAGCGGCCATTAACCAATGTGTAAAGCTGCCTAACGTTTGCCCTTTTGCGCGTATATTATTGGGGAATATTTCTGAAATAAAAACCCATATAACAGCGCCTTGCGAGAACGCAAAAAATGCGATATAGATCATTAGATAAACAATAATGCCGAAGCCGGAAAAATCCTGTGCATAGAACGTTTTGGAAACAAGGCCAAGCGTTCCTATTAAACCAACGGAGCCAATGATCATTAAAGTGCGCCTTCCTATTTTATCAATAAAATTGATGGCAATGAGCGTGAAGAGAAAATTAATTAAACCGATGCCCGTTGTTGACAACAATGAAGATTGCCTGCCCAAACCAGCCATTTCGAAAATGCGTGGCGCATAATAAATAATTGCATTAATACCTGAAACTTGATTAAAAATGGCAAAGCAAACAGCAAGAAACACAGGCAGTTTATTTTTTCTTGAAAACAGCATATCTCCAGCATCAATTTTATGCTCTTCATTGTTGTTCGTAATTATTTCCAGGATATCGTTTTCATAATTACCGGGATCAATAATTTTAAGAATGGATGCAGCTTTATCAGGTTGTTTGTTTAGTATTAACCAGCGTGGTGTTTCAGGAACAAATCGTAACAGTATTAAAAAAATAAGAGACGGTATAGCCTGGATGCCGAGCATTACACGCCATGAATAATCATTGTTAAATACAATACCAATTACATAATTAGACAGGTAAGAAACAAGAATGCCAAAAACAACATTGAACTGGAACATCATTACCAGCCTGCCCCTGTATGCAGCCGGTGATATTTCGGAAATATAAACAGGCGCTGTTACTGATGAGGCACCCACACCTAAACCACCAATCAGCCTGAACAGAAGAAAACTATACCAGTTAGTTGAAAAACATGTGCCAACAGAAGCAATTAAATAAGCAACAGCAATTAGTATTAATGTTTTCTTTCTGCCTAATTTATCAGCAGGCATGCTGCCGGTTAAAGCGCCTATAATAGTTCCGATCAGGGCAATGGAAATGGTTAAACCGTGTTCAACAGAATTGAGGCTCCAGTATTGCTGAATAGATTCTTCAGCTCCGGAAATTACAGCAGTATCAAATCCAAAAAGAAATCCTCCAAGCGCTACAACAATACTCCAAAGCAGTACTTTTTTCTTGTTCATGACAAAGCAATGTTTTTTAAGCAAACGAGTAAATGGAAACTAAATGTAAAGACGGTCGCAGCCCAATTGTTCTGATATAGTATCAAAAGCTTTTAAAAAAATTTAAGGAGACAAATCGTTGATTATCAAAATATATTATATCAATATAAAGAATTGCATTTTCGATTTTGTAACATGCTCTTTTAAAATAGTAACATGTTTTTTAACCTGCAAGACGACTATAAGTTTTTCAAAAAAATTATTACATGAATAAATGCCGGCAAGACGCTTTTATTTCATAAAACAGCATATCTTAGAAGAGTTATAACGATTAATTGCTAATGCAAAATTGCTACCGGTTGCTGCATGTGGGCATTTGTTTAATGTTACGCTTTACTATAGCTGCTATTATTTTTTCTTTCATTATTTTAATATCCTCCTGTAATGAAAACGAAAATAAAAAGCAGTATATCGTTGGCTTTTCACAATGCACTATGGTAAACAAATGGCGTCAAACCATGCTGGATGAAATGAAGCGTGAACTGGCATTTCATCCTGAAGTAAAATTTGTATTTAGAGATGCGAACGGCAACACACAAAAGCAAACTGAACAGATACAAGAGCTGATCAATGAAAAAATAGATTTATTGATTGTTTCACCGCAGGAAGCTGCACCAGTTACACCCATTGTTGAAACAGCTTACAATAAAGGCATTAAAGTAATTATAGTTGACAGAAGAACCTCATCACAAAAATACACTGCTTACGTTGGCGGCAGCAATTATGAAGTGGGGTCAACCGCTGCCTCATTTGCCAATTCCATTTTAAAAGGCAAAGGCAACGTTCTTGAAGTATCAGATATTCCAGGCTCTTCTGCAGATATAGACAGGCATAACGGGTTCTTTACTTCGCTTCAGCAATACCCGGGCATAAAATATATTTCAAAAATTTATGAAGAAGGCGATGAACATCCATCCAATAAAAACTCAACCGGTTTTTTAAAAAACAATCCTGACATACAATTAATATTTACACAGAACGACCGACTGGCGCTGGCTGTTTATAATGCCTGCAAAAACCTCGGCATTGAAAATAAAACCAAGATCATTGGTGTTGATGGATTGCCCGGCAAAAACGGTGGCATAGACCTGGTTGAAAAAGGAATGCTGAAGGCAACTATACTTTATCCTACAGGCGGCAAAGAAGCTATACAAACTGCTGTAAAAATATTATACAACAGTGCTTATAAAAAAGAAACCCTGCTTACAACAACTGTTATTGATTCCACGAATGTGCGGGTAATGCGCCTGCAGGATGAAAAATTATCTGCCCTGCAAAATGATATTGAAAGAGGCCAGCAGAAAATTAAAGAACAGGAAATTATTACCAACAATCAGTCTAATATAATTTTCGCGATTTCCGTGTCACTGGCACTGGCGCTCATCTTTGGTTTTGTTTTGCTGTATTACCTGCGTGAGAATAAAAAAATTACAGCAAGGCTTGCTTTAAAAAATGAAGAAATTCTGAAACAAAGTGAACAGCTTATTGAACTTGGTAAGAAAGCCAATGCAGCCAATGAGGCAAAGATCCAGTTCTTCACAAAAATGTCGCATGAATTAAGAACGCCGCTTACATTAATACTTGGCCCGGTTGAAGACCTCATGGAAAATGAGAAAGTAAACCGTGTTGCAGGACAAAGTTTATCATTGATTCAAAAGAATACATTAAGACTTTTAAAGCTCATTAACCAGTTGATGGATTTCAGGAAAATTGAAATTGATAAACTGAAAATAAATGTTGCGGAAAACGATATTGTTTCTTTTTTAAACCAGATAATAGAAGCATATAAAAATATTGCCCGCAAAAGAAATATTGACCTGCGGTTCTTTACCAGCCAGTACTTTTTAAATGTGTGGTTTGATGAAACCATGCTCGACAAAGTGCTGTTCAACCTGCTTTCCAACGCATTTAAGTTCACCAACGATAATGGTTATATACACATCTTTCTTGAAAAGAATGAAGCAGCAAAAAATATAAAGATCATCATTGAAGACAATGGTGTTGGCATGAGCGAGATTGCTGTTGAGCATGCCTTCGAACTGTTTTACCAGGGTGAACATGAAAATTACCGCGGCACAGGTTTAGGCCTTGCTTTATCGAAAGAACTTATACAATTGCATAACGGAACCATTTGTGTTAAGAGTGCAAAATGGAAAGGCACAAAATTCACTATCACTATCCCTATTGAAAATACAGCACTTAATAAACAGGACTATACAAGAAAAGAAATTTCTGAAACTGTTTTATATGATGACAGTAAAGTCTATACTTCAGAATTATTGCCTGATGAGACTTTTCAGAATGAATTAACGAGCCCTTCTTTCGAACATTCAATATTAATTGTTGAAGACAATAACGACTTGAGAAGATTTTTAAAATCCCGTTTAAGTTATACTTACGAAATAATAGAAGCGGAAAACGGAATTGATGCAATTGATAAAGCGCTCGATATTGTACCTGATCTTATTATCTGCGATATTATGCTGCCGGGCAAAGATGGATTTGAAATAACGCATATTCTTAAAACAGATATAAGAACATCGCACATACCCATTATACATTTAACTGCAAAAACATCGCTTCAATCGCAAATTGAAGGCATGAAAGAACTGGCAGATTCTTACATAACCAAACCTTTCAACTTTAAACTTTTCGAACAAAATATTAAAAGCCTGCTGGCAAACCGCACTATATTAAAAGAACATTTTTCCGGTGAAATTTCTTCAGAATTAAAAACCCGTTCTACCAACAAAACAGACAGAAAGTTTCTTCACGAATTCAATGCTTTGATTGAAAGTAATATTGCTAACGAAAAGTTTAGCATAGATGATATTTGCAGAACAATAGGTTTATCTAAAATGCAGTTATATCGTAAAGTAAAAGCGCTGCTTAACTGTAACGTAAACGAATATATTTTGAACAAACGTTTGCAAAAATCAAAGTTTATGTTGCAAAATGAAGAACTATCTATTTCAGAAATTGCTTATAAAGTAGGTTTTTCTTCTCCGGCTTATTTTTCTACTGTGTTT
>JAEWBD010000390.1 GCA_023391315.1 Bacteroidota bacterium
GGCTATCACCATGCATCCATTGCCGCAGGCATTGATGCCATTAAAAAAATTGCAGCAGAAAAAGATTTTAGTGTGGATGTTGATTCTACCGGCAAACATTTTAATGATAACGATCTTAAAAAATATAAGACCGTTATTTTTTTAAGTACAACAGGCAATATTCTGAACAGCGATGAGCAGGTAGCATTGCAGCGTTATATGGAAGCTGGCGGCGGTTTTATGGGCATTCATGCGGCTGCGGATGCCGAGTATAACTGGGGCTGGTATAATAATCTTGTGGGCGCTTATTTTAAAAGCCATCCATCAAATCCAAATGTTCGCAAAGCCACTGTTGTTGTAACTGATACAAGTTTCATTGCCATGAAAGGTATTCCCGAAAAATGGGAGCGCACTGATGAATGGTATAACTATAAAAGTATAAGCCCGGCCATTAAAGTGGTGGCTGTGTTAGACGAAGACAGTTATGAAGGTGGTGAAAACGGTAAGAACCATCCTATTGCCTGGTACCATGAATTTGATGGCGGCCGTGTTTTTTATACCGGCGGCGGGCACACCGATGAAAGTTTCAGCGAGCCTTTATTTTTACAGCACCTGGCCAACGGGCTTTCCTATACAATGGGCGCCGATACGGCAAAGCTTGACTATTCAAAAGCCTATGCTACCAAAGCTCCGGAAGAAAACAGGTTCACCAAAACCATACTCAGCAACGATTTGAATGAACCAATGGAAATAGCAGTTACACCTTCGGGTATAGTGTATATTGTAGAAAGGTCAGGTAATTTTTATGCTTATAAACCAACTGACAATACAACAAAACTTATTCATACATTTAAAGTATTGCCTGATACAAAAGAAGCCTTTGGCAACGGTTTGCTGGGCATGACAATTGATCCTGATTTCGCAACCAATAAATTTGTTTATTTCTTTTATTCACCCGATTCTTTGCCTGTCCACCAGAATATCGCACGCTTTAAAATGATTACAGAAGATTCCATTGATCTTGCTTCTGAAAAAGTGATCATACAGGTTCCCATCGATCCCGAAGTAAGCGCACACACCGGCGGCTCGCTGGCGTGGGATAAAAACAAAAACCTGTTTATTTCAACCGGCGATAATACGGTTCCTTTTGAATCGAATGGTTATGCACCTTTAGATGAAAGGGCTGGCAGAAAAACGTATGATGCACAACGTTCTGCTGCCAACGCCAATGACCTTCGCGGCAAAGTTTTACGCATACATCCCGAGGCAGACGGAAGCTATACCATTCCTGATGGCAACCTGTTTGCAAAAGGTACAACAGGCACAAGGCCTGAGATATATACGATGGGTTGCCGCAATCCTTACCGCATTGCTGTTAATCAAAAAACGTCAACTTTATATTGGGGTGAAGTGGGTCCTGACGCCGGAGAAGATTCATGGAATGACCCGCGTGGCTATGATGAATTTAACCAGGCAAAAAAAGCAGGTAATTATGGCTGGCCTTATTTTGTAGCCAACAATCGGGCTTATCATGATTCAGATTTTGCAACACATGCTATAGGCCCTTTATTTGATGTGAAAGACCCTGAAAATAATTCTCCCAACAACACTGGCTTAAAGAAACTGCCTGCTCCAACCAGCGCCATGATATGGTATCCTTATAATTTCTATGATACATTTCCGCAGTTGGGCGAAGGTGGGCGCACAGCCATTGCCGGGTATTTTTATCATTATGATAAAACAATAGCGAAGAGCAACAGCATTCCTGAATATTATGATGATTGTTTGTTTATAATGGACTGGATGCGCAACTGGGTTTATGCCGTGCGTTTTGATGAAAATGAAAACTATAAACGCATGGAACCTTTCATGCCTTTAACAGGAGATTTCAGAAGGCCGATTGATATGGATATAACACCGGAGGGCATTATGTATGTGCTTGAATATGGCTCTGTTTACGGTGCGGATAACGATGATGCAAGACTGGTTCGTATAAATTATAATGGCGGTAACCGTGCGCCGGTTGCCAGGATAAGCACAGATGATTCTATTGGCCTTGCACCGCTTACTGTAAAATTCAGCAGCAGTAAATCTTACGATTTTGATGAAGATGATAAATTAAAATATGAATGGATATTTGAAGGCAACAAGGTTGGTTCAACAGACGCCAATCCCACCTATACATTTAAAGATAAAGGTGTTTACAATGTGTTGCTGAAAGTAACGGACCCATCCGGCTTAAGCTCTATGGACACGATAGAAATTAAAGCAGGCAATACCATGCCCGATGTAACCATTAACACAACTGGCAACAGCATGTTTTATTTTGATAATGAAAAACTTGATTACAGCGTAGATGTAAAAGATAAAGAAGATGCAAGTATTGATACCAAAAGAATAAATGTGCAACTGAAATATATTCCCAGAGAAACGGGCGTTTATAAAACAGCACAGGGTAAAGGTGCGTGGATAATGCCAGGAAAAATACTGATGGAAACCAGCGATTGCCAGGCCTGCCATACCGTTGATAAAACGATTGTGGGCCCTGCATTTAATGCCATTGCCGAAAAATACTATAATAAGCCTGCTGAAATACCACATCTTGCGGGCAAGATAATTTCAGGGGGCGCAGGTGTATGGGGCAATCATTATATGAATGCGCATCCGCAGTTAAGCAAGGATAATACAACCACAATTGTAAAATATATCCTTTCCTTAAAACAACAGCAAACGAAAGATAGTCTTGCTTCCACTGGTACGGTTGAACTAAAACAACCTTCCGGCGCAAAAGAAGGCACATGGGCTTTATCTGCATCCTATACGGATCTTGGTAATGGCATTGTGCCGTTAACGTCAACAAAAGAGCTTGTGCTCAGGCCGGCCGTGCTGCAAGCTGAAGATGCAGATGTTGTTCGGAATATTAACCGCGGCGGCAACATTTTAGGCAGCATACATAACAAATCTTATTTTGTTTTTAAAGGCATAGATTTAAAAGGCATTAATAACATTAGTTATAATTACGCTTCTCAAAACATTGATGCGACGCTTGAAGTACATATTGATTCACCAACCGGGCCGGTTATCAGCACGCTTGATTATAAATCAACAGGAAGCTGGCGGAATTATAAACAGGTTACAACCGCTATAAAAGATCCCGGCGGCATGCATGATCTTTATTTTGTTTTCAAAAAAGACACGGAACCTAATCATGATATGTTTTCGCTTGACTGGTTAAAATTTGGAAAGTAAGCGATTGCTGTCCCGGTAACAATACTTTGCCACGAAGGCACGAAGAAATAATGCTTAAAATTATGGCTTTGTGCCTTCGCGCTTTGTGGCATACTTTCCCATAGCCTGTTACACTTTATTTCAATGACTGCTAAAGAATTCAAGCATCGTAGTTAATGCTTTTTCGCTGTGCATCAGTTCCCCATTTTCAAACGATTCATGCGCTGCAACTGCCGCTCTTTTACGCATATTTATTTCATAAAAAGAAATGGCTTCCTCCAAAGTATTGTATTTATCATCCGTTAAACATTCGCTCAACTCCAAAGCATCAAGCATCGCCATGTTCGCACCCTCCCCTGCAAATGGCGGCATTACGTGTGCCGCATCGCCCAGCATGGTTAAGTTAGCCAGGGCCTGCCAGCTTTGATTTAAAGGCGCACAATAAACAGGCCGTGGAATAAAGGGCGTGACTGCATTTTCAAACAACTCGTACCAAATACTGCTCCAGCCTGCATATGTGGTTTTAAACCATTCCAGCATTTGTGTTTTATCAGTATAATCCAAACTATTATTTACAGGCCGGTCTTCGTCAGCTTTAAAGCTTGCATAAAAACCTATATCACCATTGCTCTTTTGGCCGCCCAGCATACATTTTGAATTTCCGAAAGCCATTGCCTTTCCTCCATTTAACAAGGCATAAATATGAGGAGTCGTTTTTGCTGCATCATTAATATTTATTTCAAGCATGATAATGCCCGAATAAAAAGGTTGGATGTTTGTAATGTATGGACGTATTTTAGAATTAGCGCCATCGGCAGCAATTACAATATCTGCGTAAGCTGATGAACCGTTTTTGAAATGCAGCAGCCAGCCTTCGTTTTGCTTTTCCATTGAAATAAAATGACTGTCCCACTCAATAGTTTTTGGTTGTAAAGATTCCAGCAACATATTTCTTAACGGGGCACGATCTATTTCAGGACGAAAATACTCACTGCCAAAATTTTCATGGGGTTTGGATTCGTGATCACTGAAAAATATTTCAGCTCGCTCATTTGTTATAACTTTTTTATCGGCGCCGGGATGAAAATTCTTTTTAAACTCGTTTAATAAATCCGCTTTGCGCAAAGCCGCCAACCCTGATGTTTCATGCATATCAAGCGGTGAACCTATCAAACGGGCATTCTTATTATAATCCCTTTCATATACTTTTACGGTTGCACCCTTCAATTGTAAAAGCCTTGCCAGCATTAACCCACCCGGGCCACCGCCAACAATAGCGATTGATTTATTTTCTATCAGCATTCTTTGAAATTTAGTTGTAAAAGTGCAAAGCTATTGCTGCTTTAAAACTGATAATAGTATAAATCGGTCGTTTTGATTTTTGGATAATTCTTTCGGCGCCACGCCTGAAAATTTCTTTACCTGTTTAATAAAATGGTTTTGGTCTGCGAAGTTTAATTCTGGAAAAAGCTTTCCTTCTGCAATTTGTTTTAAAGATGCCCTGAAGCGCAAAATATTACAATATGCTTTTAATGAAAGCCCGAATTGCCGGGTGAAATAACGGTTGATTTGCCTGCTGCTCCAAAACGCTTTTTCCGAAAGTTCTTTTACGCTCATCTCGCCGTTTGATGCATAAATTAGTTCGAAAAGCCTGCGCTTTCTTTCATCAATTACAGGGGGTAAAAATGTTTTTATTTTCTGAGATGCTTTTGCATAAAACGCATCAAAATCTTTCAGATCATTAGGATGAAAATTCCAGAAATTTTTTGGAAGTTCTTTTGCACTATTTAATGTATCGGCAATGGAAGCATGTAAAATATATTCAACAGCAAGCGGTTTAAAATTAACATCAAAAGCAAGTGTTTGCGGTGGGATGGTTCTTTGTTTGGGCGCTGTTTCCAGGCCCGTAAGTATAATTTGAAAAGGGCTTAATGCAGGTTTCCAGAAAAATAAATCAATCCTGCCATCAGGCATTACAACCACTTCTTTTGGTTCATCCGACGGGTTATGAAACATGCCCAAACTTTCTACAAAGCCGGCAAGCGGCTCATCTGGTTTAATAAACTTATAATAGAATCCATTGGTCATTGTTTCTGTTCATCACGAATGCTTTGCCCGTAATAAAATATCAGGCTGTATGTTACGCAGACATTAAACGCATCCTGCATAAAATCTGCAAGTTCATTACAAACATATCGAAAGCCTATTTTATCTGCACCTCGGGATTGGGGATAAAATTGAGGAAGGAATTGAATTTAAGCAGGTATTTTCTTTTATCGAGTTTATAATAAAAAGCGCCTTTTTTGGAGCCATTCTTTTCCTTGTCTTTCTGCCTGATGAGCAAACCCGTTGATAAAATTTTCCTGCTAAAATTGCCCTTGTCCAAAACTTTATTATAAACATCTTCATATAAAGTCTGCAATTGCGGGATAGTGAATTTTTCAGGCAGCAATTCAAATAATACAGGGTGAAAGGCGGCCTTGTAACGCAGCTTCTCTTTCGCCATTTCAATCATTTCTTTATGATCGAAAATAAGGGCAGGTAATTTTTTAAGGGGAAACCATTCCGCGCTGTAATTATGGCTTATCTGTTCCTCATACTGGCTAATATCGATAAGCGAGAAATAGGCAATAGAAACCGTGCGTTCCGTGGGGTCGCGGTCCGGTTCGCCAAAAGCGGCAAGCTGCTCCAGGTAAATATCTGTAAGGCCCGTAAGCTGTTTTAAAATACGCGCTGCAGCCTGGTTTATATTTTCTTCCGCAGTTACAAATCCGCCCATTAAACTCCATTTTCCTTTCTGTGGTTCAAAACCCCTTTTAATGAGCAATAATTTCAGGTGTGTTCCATCAAAACCAAAAATAATGCAGTCCACTGCCATTAACATCCTGTTTTGGTGCGTATAACGTTTAAGTTGCATGGTTGTCAATGGTTGACAATTTTTGAGTTATGTGAATAAGGTTTAGCCAAAAGTATTTTATAAAAATAAATCAGCGTAAAAAAATAATTGTCATAATGATAAAAATAAATGGAGAAGCGGTTTTGCATTAGTGTATGATATAGATTAAAAGCTGCCGGCCACCGATTGCCGGATCATAGTTCCATATTCATTTATGCAATTTGCCAAAAGATTTCATAAATAACCGGAGAAAAGAAGGTGGACGATATTTTTGGTATAAATTGCGGTGATTTTTTGTTATCAAAATCCATTGTCTTAATTATCGCAGCTATGCATCATATAAGAAAAACCTGCGGGATAGGATATGTGAGGATCAACGGTGTAGGGTATATGTTTAAAGCAACTAATACTTACAAAATTCATTAACCAGCAGGCAATCGAAAAAATTAATAAGCCCGGCACAATTGCTTTGTAATAACAAAAGCTGTTTAAGCCCAATTTATGAGTATAGTTCTGATATCAATAATAGCAGTTGTTTATACGGCTATCATTTCCATTACCTTAATGATTTTTCACCGCTTCCGCGACAAAAATTAGCTGAAGCTTTTTCCGGTATGCCGCAGAAAAATTAATTTCTTATTGGCTTGCCTTTCTTGATTACCGCTTCAATCCGCTGCAGGGTTTTCTTTTCACCGCAAAGACTTAAGAATGCATCTCGCTCCAGATCAAGGAGGTATTGTTCGCTCACCAAAGTTTGTTCGCTTAAATCACCACCGCACATTACATACGCTAATTTTTTTGCTACCAAAGCATCATGATCTGTTGCATAATTGGCAAGCCGCATGCTGTTAATACCTACATATAAAGCGCCTAATGCGGAACGGCCCAATACCTTGATATCTGTTTTTTGTACAGGCTGAACATAACCCTGGTTATATAGTTCAATCACCGCATTTTTGGCTTCGCCTGTCCGGCGCTGCGGGTTTATAACAACTTCGTCATGGCCTTTGCGCAAAATACCCAGGTCATATCCTTCAAAGGCAGATGTGGCAACTTTAGCCGTTGCAATGGTAAAAAAGCGGTTTTTTAAAGTAATGGTTTCCGGCTCATCTTCGTGCATTTCATCGGCGGCCCGTAATACAAATTCTTTAGTGCCGCCGCCGCCGGGAATCAATCCCACACCAAGCTCCACCAAACCAATGTAGGTTTCAGCGGCAGCATATACTTTGTCGGCATGCAGGTTCATTTCACAGCCGCCGCCAAGGGTTAAACCAAGCGGCGCCGTAACAACCGGTACAGATGAATAACGCACCCGCATCATGGTATTCTGAAACATGCGTATGGCCATATCAAGCTCATCATATTCCTGCTCAACCGCATACATAAATATCATTCCAACATTAGCACCTGCACTGAAATTAGCGCCGCTGTTGCTTATTACAAGTCCCTTGAATTTTTCTTCGGCAATCTCAATACTTTTATTAACCGCCTGTAATACTTCGCTGCCAATCGTATTCATTTTGGTTTGCCATTGCAAAGCCACTACATCATCTCCAATATCATACAACCACGCATTGCTGTTTTTCCATACAACTTTATTCTTATAATTTTCTAAGATGATAAAGTTCCCTGCCGAAGGAACCGGTTTATACGTTTTGGATGCTACATCATAATACAGCCTGGTATTGTTTTCTGTTTTATAAAAAGATGTATTGCCGGCCGCCAACATATCATCCACCCATGAAGCAACCTTATAACCCGCTTCTTTCATAGCCTCTACGGTTGCTGCAACGCCAAAAACATCCCAGCTTTCAAATGCGCCTATCTCCCATCCAAAGCCGGCCATCATAGCATCATCAATCCTGTAGAGTTCATCACTTATTTCGGGAATGCGGTTAGATACATAAGAAAATAAAGCGTAATGAAAATGACGATAAAAATCGCCGGCCTTATCTTTTGCAGTGAATAATGTTTTTAATCTTGTTTTTAAATCTTCAATTGGCTGCGCTGCCTTTACAGAAGCGAATGATGCTTTTGTACGGGGTTTATATTCCAGCGTTTTTAAATCGAGCGTATAAATTTCTTTATCCGTTTTTCTCTCTTCAGGGCTGCCTTCTGCAACAGGTATTTTTATCTTCTTAAAAAAGCCTTGCCCGGTTTTATCGCCCAGCCATTTATTCTCAATCATGGTTTGCAGCCAGCCCGGAATTTTAAACAGTTCCCTCGCTTCATCACCGGGGCAATTTTGAGCAACGCCACCGGCCACTTTTACTAATGTATCAATACCCACCACATCAGCCGTTCTGAAGGTTGCTGATTTTGGCCTCCCAATAATAGGCCCTGTTAATGCCTCCACTTCATCAATACTCAAATCAAATTTTTGCATTGTATTAAAGATGGACATGATGCCGAATACACCGACGCGATTGGCTATAAAGGCAGGTGTATCTTTTGCCAGTACCGTGGTTTTGCCGAGGAATACATCACCATAATGCATTAAGAAATCTATGACAGATGGATCTGTTTCGGGGGCCGGGATTATTTCAAGCAGACGCAAATAACGCGGCGGATTAAAAAAGTGTGTGCCGCAGAAATGTTTTTTAAAATCTTCGCTTCTGCCTTGGGATAATATATGAATGGGAATACCCGAAGTATTGGTGGTGATTAATGTTCCGGGTTTACGAAACTGCTCCACTTTTTCATACACCTGTTGTTTTATATCTAGCCTTTCCACCACAACTTCAATTATCCAGTCACATGAAGCAATATCTTTCAGGTTGTCATCGAAATTGCCGGTTGTTATACGTTTTACAACATCCTTTGTATAAACAGGTGAAGGATTTGATTTAATGGCTGCCTGTAAAGCATCGTTTACCAATTTGTTTTTAGGAAGTCTATTCCCCTCCCAGCCCGGCGTTGCTATATCCAACAATAAAACCTGCACACCAATGCCTGCAAAATGGCACGCAATTCTTGAACCCATTACACCACTGCCTAAAACGGCAATTTTTTTTATAGAACGTTTCATACGTTGTATTTGAAAGTTTAAGATCAGCAATCAAAAGTAAAAATAGTTAGTTATGCAACTATTTTTTTGAAATTAATTATAAAAGTTATCCGTTAGATAAAAAACGTTATCCATAAATAAGCGTTTTTCGTTAGACATTTTATTATGAAGGTTTTCAGCTCAGCTCCTAACCTAAACTTACATGCGGCACGAAACTTTAGCGGCATTACTCATTAACAAAACAAATTATTTACTTTCATCGCATAAACTGCTATATGCAAACTGCATCTAAAAAAGTTATTAATGCCTGGGCTATGTATGACTGGGCCAACAGCACTTATAATTTAGTTATTACAACTACTTTTTTTCCTATCTATTTCACAGCAGTTACGAAGCACGCTTTTGGCAGCGAGAAGGTGCCATTGCTTGGCAGAACATTCATCAACTCTTCTTTGTATGATTATACTTTAGCAGCCGCCTACTTTATCATTGCGCTTTTGTATCCTATGCTTACTTCTATTGCAGATACAAGGGGCAACAAGAAAAACTTCATGCGGTTTTTCTGTTACATGGGCGCTATTGGATGCAGTGCTTTATATTTTTTTCGCGGCGATAATATCTGGGTGGGCATCATCGCTTTTATGATGGCGGCTGCAGGTTATGTGGGCAGCCTTGTTTTTTATAATGCTTTTCTGCCTGAAATAGCATTACCGCAGGATCAGGACAGGATAAGCGCCAAAGGCTTTTCATTTGGATATATCGGTAGCGTAATCATGCAACTCGTGGGTTTTGTTTTGGTGCTGCTGCTGGCAGACAACCCTGATTATCTTGGCCCCCGCATTACTTTTTTATTGGATGGTATATGGTGGGCTGGTTTTGCGCATATATCTTTTTCGCGTTTGCCGGAAACAAAAAGAAATAATGCTGTAAACGGCAATGTTTTTAAAAACGGTTTCCAGGCTATAAAAAAAGTATATGGCGAAGTAAAAAACATGCCTGTATTAAAGCGATACCTGCGCGGTTTTTTCTTTTACAGCATGGGTGTGCAAACTGTTATGCTGGCTGCCGCCATATTTGGAAGCAAATTATTGCAGTTAGAAGATACCAAACTTATCATTACCGTTGTAGTTATTCAACTGGTGGCTATTCCGGGTGCTATATTAATGAGCCGCCTGTCAAATGTTTTTGGCAACCTTAAAGTATTAATGGGCGTAATTGTATTCTGGATATTGATTTGTGTGGCAGCTTATTTTACTGCAGACTATAAAATAAAAGGTGGCAATCCCGAATATTTTTTTTACGGATTGTCGGTAGCTGTTGGTTTGGTAATGGGAGGCATTCAGTCGCTAAGCCGCAGCACCTATTCAAAGCTGATGCCTGAAACAAAAGACACAGCTTCATTCTTTAGTTATTATGACCTTACCGAAAAAATTGCCATCGTTATCGGCATGCTGGCTTTCGGTTATATTGAAGAACTTACCGGTAATATGCAAAACTCTGTATTGAGTTTAATTGTATTTTTTGTTATTGGTTTCCTATGGCTTTTTTCTGCGCTGAAAAAACAGCAATTTTTAAGCAGTTAAGGCATAATAAAGCTTATATATCTTGCGCTAAAAATAAACAGGTATGAAGTTATACAGCATAGAAACAGAACTATTCAAGCTTGATGGCGGCGCAATGTTTGGTGTGGTTCCCAAATCAATATGGAACAAGCTGAACCCTGCAGACGAAAATAATCTATGCACATGGGCCATGCGTTGCTTGCTGATTGAAGATGACAACAGGCTGATATTAATTGATAACGGCCTGGGCAATAAACAAAGCGAAAAATTTTTCAGTCATTATCATTTGCATGGCGATGCTACGCTTGAAAAGTCTTTGTCAGCAAAAGGATTTAGTAAAGATGATATTACCGATGTTATTTTAACACACCTGCATTTTGATCATTGCGGTGGCAGCGTTGACCGTGATGGTGATAAGCTGGTTACCGCATTTAAGAATGCTACTTACTGGAGTAACCAGGAACACTGGAACTGGGCTGTATATCCCAATGACCGCGAGAAAGCATCTTTCTTAAAAGAAAATATATTGCCCATACAGGAAAGCGGGCAATTGAAGTTTATTGAAGGTGTAAACAATGAAGCCGATGAACCATTGGGCGAAAACAGCTTTAATGATAATATCAGCGTTCGTTTTGTAAATGGCCACACGCAGCAAATGATGCTGCCGCAAATAAAATATAAAAACAAAACCATTGTGTATGTGGCTGACCTGCTGCCTTCCGTGCATCATATTCCCATGCCTTACATCATGGGTTATGATATGTTTCCGCTCACCACTTTGCATGAAAAGAAATCTTTTCTTACAGAAGCTTTAAACAATAATTATATTTTATTTTTTGAACATGATCCCAAACATGAATGTTGCACATTGAAGCAAACAGAAAAAGGGATAAGACAAGATTCAATTTTTAAGCTGGATGATTTGTAAATATTATTCAATCTGAAAAAAATCATGGCTGATTGCCTGGATTCAAGCCATGAAAAAAGCCTCCGCTGCTAACAGAAGAGGCTTGTGTATTGACCGCTGCTGATGTGTTATTTTATCCAGTTAAATTTTCTATCATAATGATTGTAGTTATGCTTATTCCGGTAGTCGAGAAAACGATTGTTTACGGCTTCGATTTTATTGTTTCTTTCTCTTTGTAATTGCTGTATAAGATCAATTTTTCTTGACGCTGCAATACGCAGGTTCATCGCTTCTCTCACCTGCTGATTATAAGCGGCATTAATGTTTGCAATTTGCCGGTTCCGCTCAACGGTTGTAAATGAATACGTTTCCACATAACGCTTTCCATAGCTAAAATGTACAGCCGGCGTACGAAATGTAACGGCCGCCGCAAACGGTTGTGAAAAGGCTGCTGTACTTATAATGAACAAGGTTAAAAAGAGTGTAAAGATTTTTTTCATGTTGTTGATTTTTTAATGTTTAATCAATGATTATGAGATAACGTTTTCCTTTTTACGTTTATCAAAACATTGTTAATCATAAACAACCATGTTATCATCCATATAAGCAAGCCGGTTTAAAACAAGAAAGCAACGCCGTTGTTGCGTTGCTTTCTTGTTTGCATAATTATTAATGCTGTATTATTTTTTTTCTGTGCTGTCCTGTTTTTGCTGCTGCATTCTCTGCATCTGTTCCTGCATTTGCTGTTGCATAGGATTTACAGGTTGTGCAGGTGCATCGGTTACATCTTTCACTTCAATATCAAATACCAGGTTTGAAAATGCAGGAATTTCATTGCCCTGCCGCTGCTGTCCGTAACCCAGGAAGGCTGGAATATACAACTTGCCTTTCCCGCCTTTGCCAAATAATGGCAGCCCGTCGCTGAAGCCTGGTATCATACCCGGTGCGCCCACTACAAATTCAAGCGGTTCAGTGTGCCCTTTGCTGCTATCCATATTGGTATCAAATTCATGGCCCGTTGCCAGCAGTCTGCCACGGTACATTACAGAAACTTTTTTGCCGGAATCAGCTTTCAACGCCGAATCGCCGGCATTTTCAATAACAGCATATGTACCGTTTGTTGCCTTAACACCTTTCAGGTTATTCTTCGCCAGGTAGTCTTCTATTGCTTTAATCTCACTATTCTTTTCCTCTTCCATTGCTTTTTCATAATCTGCCATTACAGCTTTTTCATCTTTAAAAACCTGCAACAGTTTAACTTTTGCAACCATTACCTGGCCTTTTACAAAAAGTTCATCATAGCCCTGGATCATTTTTTTATTCTTCAAAGAATCAATATTCATGCTCACTACAGCGCTGTCGCCCACACTCATTAGCGGTATAATTTCCATGAAAGAATATTCTGATCTTTTGCTCGTATCAACCGGGCCATAACCTGGCACATGGCCAAAAGTGCTTTGTAAAACCGAATCGCGGTCCATCAACTGGAATTCCACATTGAACTTTATAAATTCACCGGCTTTGGGTTTTTGAGTTCCTTTGCCCTTGAATATTTTATAGGAAAGGCCGGAAGGCGTTTGTTCATAATTCATACTGCAGGCAGCTAAACTTGTTATAAGCAGCGCTGCTATCAATGTTCTTTTCATTCGTTTAATTTTTGTTTTTTTTCGATGGTCTCATGGAACCTTGCTATGTGCATTCTTCCTATGTGAGAAAAACTATCATGGCCGGTTTCATTTTTGTTTTTGTTTATACAGATTTTTATGCCAACTGCTTTTCGTACAGTTTAAGCACTTCTTTGAATTTTTTAAGACTCTCTTCCAGTGTATCGGAACTCCTGCCACCCGCCGCATTTTTATGACCGCCCCCTTCAAAATGATTACGTGCCAGTTCATTCACATCAAAATCTCCTTTGCTCCTGAAACTCCATTTACGTTCTTCCGTTCTGTCTATCAATAAAGCGCCCAGCTTAATGCCTTCAATTGTAAGTAAATAATTTACCAGCCCTTCGGTATCGCCGGTTTGTATCTGGTACTTCATAAGATCGTACCTCGAAATAGCCATTACGGCTGTATTATATTCATATAAAACATCCAGCCTGTTAAGCAGGGCATTGCCTATAAAGCGTAACCTGGTTTCCAGGAAATTATCGTAAATGTTTTCATGAATAATGCTGTGGTTTAATCCCAGATCCTTCAAATGCGCAACGGCCTGATGCGTTTGTGCCGATGTAATGCCAAACCGGAAGGAACCCGTATCTGTCATAATCCCGGTATAAATACAGGCTGCCATATCAAGATCAAGTTTATCTGCAAAGGGCGACTGTACAATAAAATCGTACACCATTTCGCAGGTGGAACTTTTAAGAATATTGCTCACGCCATAATCAAAATGTTCTTCAGCAGGCTGCTCATGATGGTCGATAAGTACTTTCACGCATTTAATGCCCAGCAGCAGCGTTTCCATTTTTTTGGTGCGGTGCATGGCATTAAAATCGAGGCAAAACAATATATCCGCATTTTCTGCGAGGGCTGTGGCTTTCTGCGTTTGTGCTTCAAAGTCAACTACTTCACCGCAGCCCGGCATCCAGTTTAAAAACTTAGCCCAGTTGGTGGGAGAAACAACCGTAGCATTATGGCCAATTTTTCTGAGAAAATGAAACAAGCCAAGTGCAGAACCCATTGCATCGCCGTCCGGCTTCTGATGCATGGTAATTACAATATTCCTTTTATCTTCCAGTAATGGATATAAATGCGCTATCGGCTGCATAAAGGCGGCAAAATTGCGGCTTTAATAGCATACGGTCAAATGATTTTTGGTTTACCAGCCATCTATAACAATTTGCTTTGATTTTTAAATTATTGATGGCTTAGTTTTGCGGCGAATTTAAAAAACTATGAGCAATACAACATTTACCATGATAAAGCCCGATGCAACGGGTAAATCATACACAGGCGCTATTCTTGACCGCATTGTAAAAGCGGGTTTTAGCATTAAAGCCATGAAATGGACAAAACTTACCAAAGAACAGGCCGGCGCTTTTTATGCAGTGCATAAAGAAAGGCCTTTTTACGGCGAACTGGTTGAATTCATGAGCAGCGGCCCTATTGTTGCCGCCATCCTGGAAAAAGAAAATGCCGTTGCAGATTTCAGAAAATTAATCGGCGCTACCAATCCTGCACAGGCTGATGAAGGCACTATCCGTAAGGAATTTGCGGCTTCCGTAGGCGAAAATGCTGTGCATGGCAGCGACAGCGATGAGAATGCGGCGATTGAAGGAAATTTCTTTTTTTCGCAGCTTGAAAGATTTTAATTTAAATAAACTTGTTTGTTAAGCGCAGATGCTTACATTTGCACTTTAAGGGTTTAGGGTTGAAAAAAGGGGCGTCGATTCTTCGTCAGCCCCAATTTTATTTTAGCACGTTATACAAACTGCCACCTTTATTAAAAATCCTGTCAACATTCTCTTCTACAGCAGCATTTTTTTCCAATGCAGGTGCATGGTGTGGTTTAACACGGGCATCTAAAACCACTGCATCGCAGCCCCAGTGTTTATAGTTATAAAAACTATTGATGCCATATATGTCATAAGCAGGATTACAGCGTGTGAAGGTTGCCCATAAAAAATTGTTTAAGCTGTCTGCAGTAAAGGAAGCATCATCGCAAACAATAATAAAAGGCGTTTGTTGCAAAGCTGCTGGTGTATTGCACAATTGTTCATTTAACTGTTGCATTTCCACTTCAGCATTTTTATAGTGGGTGAATTTTTTTATTTGAAGACAAATGATCCCCGGCAATGCCAGTTGCGCATTTTCAAAATTTTGCAGTTGCGAAAATTCAGATGGAATGATTGTGCACAATTCCCTCAATATATCTCCATAAGCGGCAAAAACCACTTTGCTGCCCTGGTTAAGTCCTGTGCCTGAATAATCAAGCGTATCAATAGTTGTGTTGGTATAAAAATGAATATCTCTTTTGAGATTTATTCTTTTCAATATAAAATCAAAAAAAGCAGGAATATTCTGGGACGATAATTTTCGCTCATCATCCGCCGTGATAAATAAAAATTTAGCAAGGCTCAACTGGCCCGTACCGAGAATATGATTGGCGATGGTCAATATTTCTGCCGGTTGTTTTATTTTATTATATGGCGTATAACGCTCACTGCCAGTCGCCAGCAATAAGGGATGCACGCCGGCGGCATCCACTGCATTCACCTGCTGCAGGCCGGGAATTTCTTTTGTTAATGCATCGCCCGTAAGTTCATGAATTAAATTGCCGAAAGCCGTATCTTCCTGCGGCGGCCTGCCTACCACTGTAAACGGCCATATTGCATTGTTCTTTGCATATATCTTTCTTACGTGCATTAAAGGAAAATCATGCGTTAAACTATAATAGCCGAGGTGATCTCCAAACGGTCCTTCAGGTTTATTCTCACCAGGAAAAACTTCACCTGTAATTACAAAATCTGCATCGGCGCTTATGCAAAATCCATCTTTATAAAAATAC
This sequence comes from Bacteroidota bacterium, assembly GCA_023391315.1. Lineage (GTDB taxonomy): Bacteria > Bacteroidota > Bacteroidia > Chitinophagales > Chitinophagaceae > Parafilimonas. The sequence continues at coordinate 16,089 of JAEWBD010000390.1, forward strand.
CTGAAACGCCTGCCGCCCAATAATCCTGCAAACATTAATTCGCTCATACCTTCCGGCAAAGGCATTACAGCAGCCAGCGTATGTGCAGGCGGCCCGCCAACAAATATGCTTACTTTCAAAGGCAATCCTTTTTCATTGGCTTTTGTTTGATGCACGCCAATGCCACGGTGTATCTGGTAATGTAAACCTGCTTCTTCATTCAAAACATAATCATTACCGGTGAGTTGAATGCGATACATGCCAAGATTTGACTGATGCACGCCAGGCTTTGTAACATCTTCCGTATAAACCTGCGGCAGCGTTACAAAGGCGCCGCCATCTTTTGGCCAGTGCTGGATTAAAGGAAGGTCTGTAATCTTTATTTCATGATGGATTAGAGGCAAAGTATTTACTTGCTTAGGAAGTGATGATAAAGCATTCATGCCATGTTTTATAGCACTGAATGGATGCTTAAAAATTGTTTGCGGGTTATTCTTTAACGTGATAAGCTGTTGAATGGCTTCGAAGCGTTTCCGGAAGATAAAACGGCTTCTTTCCATGGTGCCGAAAATATTGGAAGCAGCGCGGAATTTTGATCCCTTCACATTTTCAAACAATAAAGCCGGACCCTGCGCTTCATGCACCCGCAAATGAATGGCAGCCATTTCAAGATGCGGGTCAACTTGTTCCTTTATTCTTATTAAATGACCATTCTTTTCAAGGTCGTTAATACAGTCTTCAAGCGTTATATAAACCATGGTTATGCAAACCTATAAAATAACCATCAGCTTATATTAAATCTGGCTTTGATCAGTGTTCTTCCCGGGTTTACATGCTCGGGCATTCATTATCCTTTTAATTTATCTGTCTTACCGTTCCACTTCATACAAACTAACATTCATAAGTCATTTAATAATATTTGCCAAAAGATTATTAATTTTTAGTTAGGCTAAAGCCCGCAGTTAGCGTTTCTTTGCAATCCCAAAAAATTGACAAAGTAAATTTCACAGATGAAAGTTTTAAAGTTTGGCGGCTCTTCGGTAGCGAATGCAGAAAACATTCAAAAGGTTGCCGCCATTGTTATGTCAAATAATGAGCAGCAGGTTGTTGTAGTGAGTGCTTTAGGCGGTGTAACGGATGCACTGATTAAAGCCGGCACGCTGGCAGAACAAACGGATGAAGGCTATAAAGATGTTTTGAAGGAACTTGAAAAAAAACATCTTGATGCAGCCCGGGCCTTACTGCCGGTAACGCACCAAAGCAGCTGCCTCAGCATGATCAAGCAACAGTTTAATGAGCTGGAAGAAATTTGTAACAGCGTTTTTTATCTAAAAGAATTATCACTGCGCACAAAAGACCGCATCATCAGCTTTGGTGAATTGTTGTCATCAAAAATTATTACGGCTTTCCTGCAATCAAAACATGTGGATGTAGAGTGGCTCGATTCGCGCAGGCTTATTAAAACCAACAGCCATTTTAGCTTTGCTGCTGTAAACTTTGAAACCACCAACCAGCTTATTACAACAACTATACAAGCGTTAGATAAAAATATTTTTTTAGCGCCGGGTTTTATTTCCAGCGATAATAACAATAATACAACAACGTTAGGCCGCGGCGGCAGCGATTATACGGCGGCTATTTATGCTTCTGCATTAAATGCAGCCTCTCTTGAAATATGGACAGATGTAAGTGGTATGATGACTGCCGATCCGCGCTGGGTACCTAATGCAAAACCCATCGAACGTATATCTTACCAGGAAGCCATGGAACTGTCGCATTTTGGCGCAAAGGTGGTGTACCCGCCAACCATTCAGCCGGTGCGCCAAAAAAATATCCCTACCTGGGTTAAAAATACATTTGCGCCAAACGATGCAGGCACCGTAATTGACAGCGTTGCCACACACGACGGCGATATTGTAACAGGCATTTCAAGCATTAATGCTATTGCCGTTTTAAGCCTGGAAGGCAGCGGCATGATTGGTATTCCCGGTTTTTCAAAACGCCTGTTTGAAGCCCTGGCCAATGCCAATATCAACGTGGTACTGATAACACAAAGTTCATCCGAACATTCTATCTGTGTAGCTGTAAACACCAGCGATGCCATAAAAGCCAAAGAAGTTGTTGACAGTACATTTGAGATAGAAATTGCGCAAGCCAAAGTGGAGCCTTTAAAGGTTGAAACGGAGCATTCGGTTATTGCGCTGGTGGGCGATAAAATGAAAAGCCACCCCGGCATCAGCGGCCGCATGTTTGATGCCCTGGGAAGGAATGGCATTAATGTAAGGGCGATTGCACAGGGTTCTTCCGAAAGAAATATTTCAGCGGTAATTGCACACGCCGATATAAAGAAAGCCGTAAACGTTTTGCACGAAGCTTTCTTCGAAAATGTTTACAAGCAACTCAATATTTTTATTATCGGTGTTGGAAATGTTGGCGGCAAATTGCTTGGGCAAATATTACAACAGCAAACATTTCTGCAGGAACATTTAAACCTGCAGGTACGCGTTACAGGCATTGCCAACAGCAGGAAAATGTTGTTTGCCGATAATGGCCACGACATTGATTTAAAACAATGGAAAGAAGAATTGAATGAGCAGGGCGAACCTATGCAGTTGACTAAATTTGTGGATACCATCATTCAGAAAAACTTCCGCAACTCGGTTCTTGTTGATGTAACCGCCAATGAGGATGTTGCAAAAGTGTATGAGCAGCTTTTATCAAAAGCTGTGTCTGTGGTTGCGTGCAACAAGATAGCCGCTTCCGCACCCTACACACATTACAGCGAACTGAAATCACTCGCCAAAGAATATAATGCGCTCTTTTTATTTGAGACAAATGTGGGTGCAGGATTACCTGTTATCGGCACATTAAATGACCTGAGAAGAAGCGGCGACGTGGTTACCAAAATACAGGCAGTACTCTCGGGCACCTTAAATTTTGTATTCAATAATTATGATGCCACCAGGCCATTTGCAGAAGTGGTGAAGCAGGCGCAGGATGAAGGCTATACAGAACCTGATCCGCGTTTGGACTTAGGCGGAACGGATGTAATGAGGAAGATATTAATTCTTGCGCGTGAAGCCGGTGAGATACTTGAAATGGAAGACATAACCAACAATGGTTTTTTGCCTAAGGAATGTTTTGAAGGAAGCGTAGATGATTTTTATAAGGCCATGCTGAAACATGAAGATCATTTCAAAAAATTATACAACGAAGCTGCCGCAAAAAACTGCAAGCTCAAATTTGTGGCAGAGTTTATGAATGCACCGGAAAGCAAAAGCGCCAATGTGGGTTTAAAACATATTCCTGCTGATTCGGATTTCTATCATCTGTATGGCAAAGACAATATTGTTTTATTTTACACGCAACGTTATCCCGAGCAGCCATTGGTTGTAAAAGGCGCCGGTGCCGGTGCCGATGTTACGGCGAGCGGTGTATTTGCTGATATTATAAGAGTAGCAAGAGTATAATGAAATCAGTTAAAGTAAATAGCAGTGCAACTGTAGCGAATATCGTTTGCGGTTTTGATATTCTTGGCTTCGCATTGGATTGCCCGTGTGATGAACTTACAGTGGAAATAAGCGATGAACCCGGCGTGCAGATCATCAACCAGGATGATTTTGATTTGCCCACAGAGGCAGAAAAAAATGTAAGCGGTGCCGCATTGCTTGCATTGCTGGAAGAAGCCACAGATATAAAAGGGTTCAAATTAACCAGCAAAAAAAATATCATGCCCGGCAGCGGCATTGGTTCAAGCGCTGCCAGCGCCGCGGGTGTTGTCGTGGCGGCCAATCATTTACTGGATAACCGTTTTACAAAACAGGATTTGGTACGCTTTGCCATGAATGGTGAAAAAGTTGCCTGCGGCGTAAAGCATGCTGATAATATTGCGCCCTGCATTTATGGCGGCGTTACGTTGATACGTTCGGTTTTCCCGCTTGATATCATCAGCATCGATGCGCCGCCTTTACATGTGACCGTTGTGCATCCGCAAATAGAAGTGCGTACTTCAGATGCGCGCCAAATTCTGAAACAGCAGGTCTTATTAAAAGATGCCATTAAACAGTGGGGCAACATAGCGGGCCTTGTTGCTGGTTTTATTACCCACGATTATGATTTGATTGGCCGTTCCCTCGAAGATGTAATTATTGAACCGGTACGCAGTATATTGATACCAGGTTTTGATGATATTAAAAAAGCAAGCAGGGAAGCCGGGGCATTGGGCGGCGGCATTTCAGGTTCCGGGCCATCTATCTTCATGCTCAGCAAAGACGCAGCAACAGCTATTGCCGTGGAAGCTGCCATGAAAAGCATTTACGATAAAATGGGTGTGGCCTACCACACGTACGTAACAACTATTAATAAGGAAGGTGTGAAGATTGTCTGAACCCGGATTTTTATGATTAAAAGACTAAGAAGATTTTTTTATGAACTAAGCTGCAGTACTACTATTAAACACGGTTGTGTCACTCCCTTGTACTGCA